>SHUD01000023.1 GCA_009697505.1 Bryobacterales bacterium | reverse complement strand
CACCGCTCCGACGACTGTTCCTTTCTTGCGAACCAAAACCAGAAAACCTCCTTCGGCCAGCCGTAGAGGTGCAACGGGGTGAATAGACGAAACCGGACAGATCACGTGTGAACAAAACCGGACAGATTGACTTACTACCGACACTCGCCCTTAAGCGAGCGCTCCATCAGGTCGCGAACCGCATCGCGAGGGTCTTCGCCGTGATGCAGCACCGCGTCCATGTGTCGAATGATGGGCAAGTCCACGCCATGCCTGGCGCCCAAAGTCACGGCGGCGCGGCAGGTCTCCACGCCCTCGGCGATCATCGGAGTGGATGCGGTAACCTCCGCTAATGTCTTGCCGCGCGCCAGTTCGATGCCCACACGCCGGTTGCGGCTTAATTCGCCACTACAAGTGAGCACCAGATCGCCCAGCCCGGCCAGTCCCGCCAGCGTCATGGGCTGCGCGCCCATCGCCACGGCTAATCGGGTGATCTCCGCGAGCCCGCGCGTGATCAACGCGGCCTGTGTATTGTTGCCCAGCCCGAGCCCTTGCACCACTCCCGCCGCGATCGCGATCACGTTCTTCAATGCTCCGCCAACTTCGACGCCGGCCACATCCGTATTGGTGTAAAGACGGAACGTCGGGCCGGAGAACGCGGCCTGCACCGCGCCGGCAACTTCCGCGTCACTCGACGCGATGACCACGGCCGCTGGCTCGCCCTGGGCCACTTCCCTGGCAAAGGTCGGACCGGAGAGCACGGCGATGCGGGCTTCGCGTCCGGCGGTCTCGCCCAAGACCTGCGACATCCGCAATAGGGTTTCGTTCTCGAGTCCTTTGGTCGCGCTGACAAAGATCATCGCTGGGTCGAGCCGGGGAACAATGCGCTCGTAAAGATGGCGCGCGTGCCTGGAGGGCACGACACACAACAGGATGCGCGCGCCGTCGATCACGGCACTGAGGTCCGAGACGACACTGACGTTGTCCGGAATGCGAATTCCCGCCAAATAGACGTCGTTTTCGCGCGACCCTGCCATGCGCGCGGCCAGGTCCTGCTCGAAGACCCACAGACGTATGCTTGCGAAGCGAGGCGCGAGCACCACGGCCAGCGCCGTGCCCCAACTGCCTCCGCCCAGAATGGCTAAAGTCACTTGGCGCTCCACGAGAAAACATCCTCGGTTCCCGAGCGCAGGCGCTTCCAGTTGGATTCATGGCGGTAGATGACGAACGCTCCCGCCACAAACGCGGCGGCCGTGATTTGAAAAGGGGGATGGAGAATCAGCCACACCCCGAATGGAAATGCGGCGGCGCCCAAAATCGACCCCGCCGAAACACGGCGGGTGACGGCTAGCGTCGCGGCAAACACAATCGTCACCGCGGCCAAAGGCAACGGTGTCAAGAAGGCAAACGCTCCCACTAAACTCGCCACGGCCTTACCGCCCTGGAATTTCAAGAACACCGGATACGAGTGTCCCGCCAGGACGGCCAGCGCGGCCAGACTGGTCCACTCCGCGGCACCGCCGGCAAGCTGGGCAGCCACCCACACGGCCGCGAAGCCCTTCCCCATATCAAGCAACAGGGTTGCCAAGCCAACGCCGCGCCCCGCTGTGCGGAAGACATTCGTGGCTCCAATGTTCCCGCTGCCGGCTTCGCGCACATCCGCGCCGCTGGACCACTTCACCAGCAGATATCCGAAGGGCACCGAACCCAGCAAGTAAGCAACCGCGACGGCAAGCAATCCAAGCATCACTACTCCAAGGGAAACCCGGCGAGCTGCGTGTACTTGCCGCCGCGGGAAAGATAGAGGAAAAAGCGGGTGGCGCGGAAGACGCCAAAATCGTAGCCGCAGCCGGCGGGAAGCATCCGCAGCTTCTCCTGGAGCGCTTCCAGAGGAACCGTTTCATGGGGCACAGTTTCACGGATACGCGCCAGGGTCAGATGAGGCGAGTACGGCCGGCCTTCGGCGGGAACTCCCAGCGCGGCTACCGCCTGCCCGGTGTCTCGCGCCAGCGCGCGCAATGCCTCACCGCCTTCGACGCCGGCCCAGAACACCCGTGGCCGGCGCTCGTTGGGAAACCAGCCAATGCCTTTTACGCGAATTTCGATGGGACCCGCCACCGGCACCGTCCCCAGCGCGAGCGTCACATCCGCGATGCGGTCCTCGGGCCACTCGCCGATGAACTTGGTGGTGATATGCAGATTCGCCACAGCGCTCCAACTCAACTTCGCGGTGGGCCGCAGAAGCCGCTGAAAGGCCTCGAGCGCGGCCCGGACGGCGTCGGGAATATCGATAGCCACGAATAATCGCATGCGAAACTATTTAGTGTAGTATGCGGAGCGCTCCCATGACCCGCGCATTTTATGCGCGGCCCGCGGTGGAGGTGGCGCGCGACCTTCTCGGAGCCATTCTGCGGCACGGGACAGCGTCGGCGCGCATTGTGGAAGTGGAAGCCTACCTCGGCGAAAACGATGCCGCGGCGCACTCGGCGCGCGGGCTGACACCTCGCACGCAAGTACTTTTCGGCCCCCCAGGGCACGCCTACGTGTATCTGATCTACGGGATGCATCACTGTTTGAATATCGCCGTGGAACGCACGGGCAATGCCGGCTGCGTGCTGCTTCGCGCGGTGGAACCGATCGCGGACGTGACTCTCCCCACCAACGGCCCCGGCAGGCTTACGCGGGCACTGGGGATCACGCTGGAACATTACGGCGTGGATCTGACCCGCGGGTCTTTAACTGTGTGCACGCCGGAGACCGTGTGCGCGCCGGAGCGGCCCTTAACATTCGAGATCGGCGTTTCTCCACGCATTGGAATCAAAAAGGCGGACGGCCTGCCGCTGCGCTTTTTCATTAAGGGCAACCGCTACGTGAGTGGGCTTGGCTCACAGCGACTAGCCGCGCGCGCCGCCGCTGACGATCAGGATCTCGCCGGAAACGTAGTCCGATAGAGGCGAGCAGAAGAACAGAACCGCGCCCGCGGCTTCCTCCACCGTGCCGATGCGCCCCAGCGGGCAGGCGGCCTTGGCGGCGTCCAGCAGCGCCGGCGACGCGCCCACCGGAATTTGGCGGCCCGCCATCTCGATCACCGGCGGCGCGTTCTTGTCTATAGGCTGAATCAGGCGCGTGTCGATCAGGCCGAAGCCAACCGAATTCACGTTGACGTTGTAGCGGCCCCACTCCTTGGCCAGCACCTTGGTGAGCCCGTTGATGCCCGCCTTCCCCGCCCCATAGCCGGCTTGCCCGGGGATGCCGTCCACACCGGACACGGACGTGATGTTCACCACCTTGCGCATCACGCGGCGGCCCTCGGCGGCTTCCCGCTTGGCGGCGTCGCGAATCCATGGCGAGGCCGCGCGCAGAACCCGGAAGGGCGCAACCAGGTGGATATTCAGCATGGCCTGAAACTGCTCGTCGGTCATTTTCTGGATGACGTTGTCCCACACATAGCCGGCGTTGTTGACGATGATATCGAGCGACCCGAACGCGGCGATCGTGGCGTCCACCAGCCGCTGCGGAAAATCGGGCGCGGTCAGATCTCCGGCGAGGAAACGGGCGTGAGCCCCTAGCTCGGTCGCTGTTTCTTCAAGCGGCGCCGGATCGATGTCCGTCAGCATCACCGAGGCGCCGCAGGAAGCCAACTGGCGCGCCACGGCGCGTCCGATGCCGCGGCCGGAGCCGGTCACCAGCGCGGTCTTGCCCTCTAACGTAAACGGAGCGGCCGTGAACGGGGCGGCGGGAGATTGTGCCATACGCTCTATGAAACCACTTTTTCGCGAGCTTCTTTTGGGCAGTCCTGCCAGACAGGATGCTATACTGAGCGAGAGTCGGCAGTGATCCCGAAAGGCCCAATGCGCAGTTCACCTTGGCCTAGGCTGGCTTTTCCTTCGTCGGGGCGTGGCTCAGCCTGGTAGAGCGCCTGGTTCGGGACCAGGAGGCCGGAGGTTCGAATCCTCTCGCCCCGACCATTTCTAGCATAAGCCCACACCCAAACCTTCACAAAGCTCCAGCACGATAGATATATCCAATCTTGTATAATAGAGGTGGTGTCGAGCTTGCCACCGATCATCTGGCTTGGTGACAGCTTATCTCGATTGCGGACCGCTCCCGCTGACATTCGTTCAGATGCGGGCTACCAGTTGGACTTGGTCCAACGCGGCGAGACCCCGGCGGATTTCAAACCGATGCCGGATATCGGCGCGGGCGTGATGGAGATTCGGCTTCACGGCGACAACGAGTTTCGGGTTTTCTACGTCGCCCGATTCGAAGAGGCAGTCTATGTGCCGCATGCTTTCGTCAAGAAGACTCGGGCAACACGCAAGGCCGACATCGACATAGGCAAGAAGCGTACACCACGATGCTGGAAGGGAGAAGAGGACGGACATGAAATCGATCAACGGAACGATGATCACAAAGGGCGGCGGCAATGTCTTCACCGACCTCGGTTTCTCGCCCGCCGAGTCCCGTAATTTGCGGATCCGATCCCAAATGATGACGGCGCTGCGGAAGTATATCGAAAAGGAAGGCTTGACCCAGGCAGACGCCGCCAAGCGCCTGAAGGTGAGTCAGCCCAGGGTCTCCGATCTGACTCGCGGAAAGATCAGCAGGTTCTCGCTAGACACGCTGGTGAACATGCTTTCCGATGCGGGCCTGGAGGTTGACTTCCGCATCAAACCACCGTCGCGGCGCGTGGCTTAGCGCCCTTCGCTCAACGGCGGAAGTCCGGCGTCAGGCGCTCGCGCGGCCTACTGCAAGTACGCCTACTGCAAGTACGCGATGAGCGGCGCCAGCGTGAGCGGGCTCAACACGGTCGAGAGGAACACGGCGCTGGTGGCGAACTCGGGGGACATTTCGAATTCCAGCGCCAGGATCGTGGTCATCACCGCCACCGGCATGGAGGAGAGGACTACGGCCGCCTGCCGGGCCGGACCCGTGATGCCCAGCAACGCCGCCAGACCCAGCGCCACAAACGGCGTCACCAGCAGCGAAATGCCCACGGCCAGCATCACGATTCCCGGACGCGCGGGCCAGACGGCGCGCTCCAGTTGCATCCCCAGCACCAGGATCATGACCGGAAGCGCGGAATCGCTCAGCATCTCCACGGGCCGCAGCAGACCCTGGGGAACCTGCCATCCGGCCGCCCGCACCAGCAGGGCCGCGGCTACGCCGTAGAGCGAAGGCATGCGCCATACCTTTTCGAGTGCCCCCGCCAGCCGCCCGCGGTGGCTGCCGGCGAAAAAGGAAGCGGCGAGATACGTAAGCACGGAGCCCGTCAAGAAAAAGACGGTGGCATCCGTGAGCGCTTCCGGACCAAAGGCGAAGCGTACCACCGGCAGGCCGTAGTTGCCGCTGTTGGAGAACATCACCACCATCAGAAATGAGCGGAGGTGCTTGCCGCCCAGCCCAAAACCTTTACCCGCCACGTAACCCAGCGCCGCCATCGCGGCCATGATCAGGGCCGCCAGCAGCATCAGCCGGCCCACCAGAGTGCCCGGCTGGTCATAGGCCACCAGCATCCGGAACGCCAGGCACGGCAGGAGCGCGTAGAAGACCACGCGCGACACCGTCTTCACCTCCACCGCGGCAAAGCGCGCCAGCAGAAAGCCGGCGCTGGCGATGGCAAAGATGGGCAGGATGTCGGAAAGAAGAATCGAAATGAGCAGACTCATGAGGGCTGGGTTTCACCGCCGCCCTCGGCGCCGCGGGGCGCGGAGAGACGGTATGAAGTCCAGTATAGTCAGCCCGTCAGTGATGCCACCTGCGCAAATATCGCGGGGATGCGCGCCGCAATTCGCGGCATGCATCAACCACCGCGGTGACCAGAAAACCAGCCATCAGCACGGACAGAAGTGTGTATTGGATGAGGTCCTGAAATTCAGGATTTTTCATCAGTTTTAACCGCAGCAGTAAGTCGTACATGTTGCCTCCGTAACGTTGTGCGACCGAACGTATACTTTCACGTTAACGTTATCGCCGAATCGGCTCTGCCGAGTATAGAACCCTGGGCATGAGAGGACTAGAGCCGCGGTACTACTGCCGCCACCCGGACGGCGGCGGATCTTCTTGAAGCCGTTGAGGTCGATATAAACTACGCTGAAAGGTCTCGTACCCTTGGTGCGTTTCTCCAGATGCGCATTGACGCAGTACCGGTTGGCCAGGCCCGTCAACGCGTCTTGGGAAGCCTGCAGCGCGAGCTGGGCCTGCGCTCTCTCCAGAAGCTGCAGCGTTTGTTCCAATTCCCTGGTCTTGCGGCTCTCCCGGTCTCGCAGCCACTTTTTTTTCAGAGTGGCGCCGATACGGGCGCGCAGCAACACGCGGTCGAAGGGCTTGGCCAGATAGTCCTCCGCACCCATTTCGATGCAATGGACCACGCTGCCCAACTCATCCAGGGCCGAAATTGCAACCCGCGCTCACATGACAAAGCCGGGATGCTTGCGCATCCCGGCTCCGTTTTCCAAAACTGCAATCGGACTAGTAGGGGTAACCTGTAACCCTCTTACTGCTGGGCTTCCAGATGGGCGATTCCGTCGCCATATCCAGATGCGGCATCTTGACCTTGGGAAGAGTATTCTGATCCATCACTTCGTCTTCCTTGATCACTTCGCCCTTCCACATCAGGAAGGCGACGATCGCGTAGACTTCGTTGGGAGTCAGCGTACCTTCGCGGTTGAGAGGCATGGCGCGGTTGATGTAGTCCCAAATCACCGGAGCATAGGGTGCATGGACCGCCATCAAACCCGGTCCCATGATGCCCATCTCCATCCCCGGCGCGAGATTCGGAATTTTCTCCGGCCCTTTGCCGGCTCCGGTCGGGAAGCCCTTGGGCACGATCAACGTGGGAGCGCGGCCCCCGTATCCGTTGGCCCCGTGGCAGCCCGCGCAACCCTTGGAGACGAAGAGCTTCGTGCCTTCGGCAGCGGTTCCCTGTCCGGCCGGAAGTTCCTTGCCGGTGACCGGATTGATCGCGATGTCGATGGCTTTGACTTCATCCGCCGACGGCGTGCGCCCCATCTTATACGTGGGACCCTGCGCCCAGGCGCAGACTCCCAGTAAAGCGAAAGGCAATAGGAGTTTACGCCATGCCATTAGTCACGCTCCCATCACTGGCAATCTTCCAGGGGTGAATCGGATTGTCGAGACCCTTCACGCGGATCTCCTTGCCCGCGGGCAAATTCCAGTACTTGGCGACCTGGGGCAGCGACGGCTGAATCGAACCCTGGTCGTCGGTGCAGCGGGACTGCAGTTCGCACTCTTTGCCGTCCCAATTCCATTGCAGGCCGAAGGCGACGTGCGCCATCTTATAGGTCGGCCCTTTGAGTTGCGCGGCCTTCCAGCTCTTGCCGCCGTCCATGGAAATTTCCACGGTCTTGACGGCGCCCTGGCCGGACCAGGCCAAGCCCCTGATCTCGTAAATTCCGGGGCCAGCCACCTTCTGTCCGCCGGAGGGGAAGGTGATGACCGACTTCGGTCCCCAAACGGTAGCCAAGGCGGCCTCTCTGGCTTCGGAACGGCGATGGCCATAGTCGTTATAGGTCCAGTAGTAGCGATCCACGACCTTGACCCGGCGCAGGTGCTTCACCTGGAAAATGCCCTCATATCCGGGAGCCAGCAGCCGTAAGGGGAAGCCCTGCTGCGGACGCAACGGCTCGCCATTCTGGCCGTAAGCGATCATGCAGTCGTCCAGGGCCTTGGTCATCGGGATGCTGGAGTTGCCCTTGACTTCTTCGGCTCCCTCGGCAACGATCCAGGTTCCGGCACTCTGTACGCCGCATTCTTTGAGCAACGTCGACAGCAGCACGCCGGTCCATTCGGAGTTGCTGGTCAAGCCATGCGTTTGCTGAACGGTCTTGTGCGTCGTCCGCGCACGGTTGCCGGCGCACTCGATAAAGTGGAAGCGGCTGACCGACGGGAAGCGCATCAGCTCGTCCATGGTGAACACCAGCGGCCGGTCCACCATGCCGTGGATCATGAAGCGGTGCTCTTTGGGATCGATTTCCGGAACGAACGCGCCGCGGTGGGTCGCCACATAGTGCAACGCGGACGGAGTCACCGATCCGATCTGATCCTGCAGCGGAGTGCCGATGTGGAACGCCAGCCCGAACGCGTCTGGAGAAGCTCTGCCCGGGGCGGGTTCGCGCTTCGAGGTTACATACTTGGAGCGCTCGCCATAGGCGATCTGTTCCTTGCTGGTGCCTCGCGGCCGCAGAAAGGTGTCTGGCGGCTGGGCTTTGACGGATTGTACTGCGCCGGCGGCCAGACCGGCCAGCGCTGCGCCACCCTTTAGGAATCCCCTGCGATTGGTTGGTTTCGACTTCATGGGCCTCTCCTTCACAAAGATCTAATGACCCGGAATTAGGCGTGGGCCACCCGGTCGTTAAAAAGTATACACTGTTCGAACGGAAGTTGGGAACCCTGCCAATTGGCAAAGCCTTAACCAGAAGGTGCCTGTGGAATTCCAGGGTTGAGTCCCGAGGTTGAGTCCAGATTTTCCCGGCCTGCCGGGGTGGGAGCGGCGGGATGCCGGGTCCAAGCGGAATCGCAAGCCCCTTATAGCCATCCGGCAAGATCCAGCACCGGCAGGCCGCTCTTGGCCAGCGCTTCTCTCACCTCCGGCGAAGGTTTCTGGGTCACCACCAGATGCTCGGCGCCCCATGCGAACAGCTCCGCTAGATCCGCGGCCAGCAGACGTCCGATGTGAGGAATGCTGTTGAGAATGTATTCGCGATTGCTTCCGTAGATGCTTTCCAGACGGATGTGCGGATCCCAGACGCGCAGGTCGCGCCCTTTGCCGATCAGAAAACGTACCTGGTGGAGTTGCTGATGAAGCAAGACCAAATGAGCATGGCGGCGTCAATTGAGAGCCGCGTGCCGTTTCTGGATCACCCGTTCGTGGAATTTTCCACGCGCGTGCCGGCGTCGCTCAAGCTGCGCGGAGCCAATGGAAAGTATCTGATCAAACGCGTTGCGGAGTCCCTGCTCCCCCACCCAATCGTCCACCGCAAGAAGATGGGATTCCCCACGCCGCTGCGTCTTTGGTTGCGCGACGCGCGCGTGCAGCCGTTGCTGGATCGCTTGACGGATCGCAACGGATTTCTGGCGTCCGTCGTGGATGCGTCCGCCGTGCGGACGCTGCTCGAGCGCCACCGCAGCGGGCAACTGGATGGCACAGACCGGCTGTGGCGCTTGCTGAACCTGCATTTGTGGGGAGAAGTTTTCATCGCCAAGCGGCGGGATCCGCGCGAAACTCTGCTGGGAGCCGCGGCGCGCGTATGAAGCTGCTGTGGGCCGGCTCGGATTTTCTGCACCCGGCCACACGCGGGGGCCAGATCCGTACGCTGGAAATGTTGCGCCAGTTGCATAAGCGGCATGAGATTCATTACGCCGCGCTGGCCGATCCCGATCGGCCGGAAGGTGTGGCGCGCGCCGGCGAATACTCCAGCCGGGCGTTCCCATTTGCATTCCGTCCCGCGCGCAAGACCTCGCCGCGATTCGCACTGGAAGCGGCAGCGGCAACGTTTTCCCCGCTCCCTTTGGCGGCCGGCCGCTGGCGCTGCGCGGAGATGCGGACCGCGCTGGAACGCCTGATCCGCGAGGAACGTTATGACGCGATGGTCTGCGATTTCCTGGTCACCGCCGTCAACTTTCCGCGCCTGGAGCGCGCGGTCCTGTTCCAGCACAACGTGGAAAGCGTGATCTGGCAGCGGCGGCGCGAGAATGCCGGCGATCCTTTGCGGCGGCTGTACATGCGCTTGCAGGAGCGCCGCATGCGGGACTTCGAGGCGGCCGCCTGCCGGCGTGCGGCGCGCGTCGTGGCGGTCTCGGAAAAAGACGCGGCCACGATTCGCGAGTGGTTCGGCGTGCCCTGCTCCTACGTGCCGACCGGCATCGACACGGCGTATTTCGCTCGACCCGCGGACACAGCAAAAGGCCAGGGCCTGGTGTTCGCCGGCTCCATGGATTGGGCGCCGAACATCGACGGCATCACGTGGTTCGCCGAAGAAGTTTTGCCGCTGATCCGCGCGCGCAACCAGGAACTGCCGGTGACCATTGTGGGCCGCATGCCTCCCGCCGGCATCCAGGCGCTGGCCGCCCGTGATCGCTTTGTGCACGTGACGGGCACCGTGCCGGATGTGCGTCCGTATTTGTGGAACGCGAGCGTCGCGATGGTTCCACTTCGCATTGGGGGCGGCACGCGACTCAAGATTTATGAAGCCATGGCGGCGGGGATTCCGGTAGTCGCGACTACCATCGGCGCGGAAGGCCTGGACGTCAGCGATGGCGAGACGATCGCATTGGCGGATACTCCGCTGGATTTCGCGCGGTGCTGCCTGGACTTGTGCGGCGATACCGCGGCGCGCGCAAGACTCGCCACCGCAGCCCGCGAGATGGTGGCCTCGCGCTACTCCTGGGAGCAAGTAGCGCGGGAATTCGAGCCGTTCCTGGTCCAGGCGCCGGAAGCCG
This sequence comes from Bryobacterales bacterium, assembly GCA_009697505.1. Classification (GTDB taxonomy): domain Bacteria; phylum Acidobacteriota; class Terriglobia; order Bryobacterales; family Bryobacteraceae; genus Palsa-187. The sequence goes on along the minus strand of SHUD01000023.1, from coordinate 27,230 downwards.
CCGCCGGAAATCCATGAGCGCGGCCTTCTTGGCCTCAGGCCGATCGCGCGAACGCTCTGCCGCGCAACCATTTCGTGAACGCGGCAACGCCATCGGAGAAGCGCGTACGGGGAGCGTATCCCAACAGCCGCCCGGCCTTGGAAACGTCCGCCCAGGTCCGCGGAACGTCACCGGGCTGTTCGGGTTGGCGGTCCAGCACCGCCTTCACGCGCAAGTTCTGTTCGATGGTCTCCACCAACTCGGCCAGGCTCACCGTTCGGTTGTTGCCGAGGTTGATGACTTCATACGGGCTCGCGTTGTATTCCATGGCGGCACGCACGCCTTTTACGATGTCAGCGACAAACGTGTAGTCGCGCCGAGTGGAGCCGTCTCCGTAAAAAGGTAGCGGGCGCCCTTCCAGCATCAGCCTCGTGAACTTGTGAATCGCCAGATCGGGCCTCTGCCGCGGACCATAGACCGTGAAAAAACGCAGCGCCAGGAAACGGATTCCATACAGATGGCTGTAGACATGACCGAGCAATTCGCCACTGACCTTGGTGCTGGCGTAAGGGCTGATGGGCAGCAGCACGGCGTCTTCCTCGCGCCAGGGCACCCGCGGATTGACGCCGTAAACACTGCTCGACGACGCGAAGACGAATTGTGGCGTCTGCCACTCGCGGGCCAGTTCCAGCAGGTTTTGCGTGCCGCGCACGTTCACTTCCTGGTAGCCGATGGGATCGGCGATGGAGGGCCGGACGCCGGCCTTGGCCGCCATGTGCACGATGACGTCGTAGCCGCCGGCAAGTTCCGCGCGCATCCGGTCCAGATCGCAAATGTCGATTTCAAGCAGGCGGTAGCGGTCCGAAGCGCGGTGCGGCGCCGCGTTGGTTTCCTTGAGCGAGCGGTCATAGAAAGCGTCGAAATTATCCAGGGCGGTAACAGCCCAGCCGGTTTTCAGGAGATCGTCGACCAGGTGGGAACCGATGAATCCCGCCGCACCTGTCACCAACGCATTTTGACTCATCGCGTCTGGTCATAATGTGCCGTACAACTCCAAAAATTCTCTCACCGTCCTATCCACATCGAAACAAGACTTGGCTCGCTCCACGAGTTGAAACCGCGGCGGCTCCGCACCATGCGGATGTTGCGCGCGCGAATCAGGTTCCGCAATCCAGACTTTAGTGAACAGACCAAGGGTGTTTGCTATGCTTCAAGTGTCATGATCACCCTGGTGCAAAGCAAGAAGCCCATCGTTGTGCCGGATTCCCTGCGTCGACGCGCAGGCATAAAACCCGGTGACCGCTTGGAGTTCAAGGTTTCGGGTGGAATCATCAACATCATCCCTGAGCTTCCTTCCGCCACCGGCGAACACACGCCCGGGCAAAAACGGGTCATTGACGCTCGTCTTGCGGAAGCCCGCAAGGGTCCGTATTACGGCCCGTTCGACACAGCAGGTAAGGCGATCAAGTTCCTTCGCAAGCAGATCAAGACTCGCAAGTCTTCCGCTCAGAAAGCCCGACCATGAAACGATGATGCGAGTGGAATTCTCGGATCGGGCGATCCGAAGTCTTCAGGACGCTCCGTCCCCGGTGCAGAGGGCATTCGAGAAGCAACTCGCGTTCCTGATGGGGAACCTCCACCACCCGTCTCTCCGAGCTAAGAAGTACTCCGAGTCCGGAAATGTCTGGGCGGGGAAGAGTCAACCGCGATTGGCGTTTCTACTTCACGATTACCGGAGATGTGTATCGCGTCGAAGATGTGATCCCTCACCCGAAGTAACCGAATCGTTCGATGGCTACTCATCATCTTGTTCATTGAGCGCCGCTTCTGTCTCGGCAGGCGCCCCGTTCCAGAGAGTCTCGAACGCAGCGGCGTCCAGTATTGGCATTGACCGCATTTGCTCCTTTGCGTCAGCGGCGGCAAGATCGATCTCCTCGAACCGATGATGAAGCGTCCTCATGTGCGCATAACAGCCTATATCAATGGCGAATACGTGATAGGTCCCAGGTTGTGATTTGTGCGTCAGCGCAGAACCGGCGCTATGTATGATCCGGTAATCAAGAAGGCGATACAGAAGCGTGCGTACACTATCGTTCTGCTACGGCAGCGCCTCCGAAACCAGTAGCACATTGCTTCGTTTCTCGATGCAGAATTGGCGGAGCACGTAGATGCCCTTGATCAAGATGCCTTGCTCGCTTCCTTCTGAATCTTGCTTCAGTTCCTCAATTCTCCTCTCAAAATTCGCGCGGCTGAGGATGCGTACATCATCTTTGCCAATCCGACCGTCGCCATTAGGCTGTTGGACCGCATCAAGCACCTCCAAGAACAGCGATAGACAATCGCGCGGCACACCCCCGCCCTTGAGCACCAGGCGGTCAAGCCGGTTTCGATCGTCCTGCCGAGCACCGAGAACTGCAACGCCCACCGCGTCCCACTGCGATCCGTGGAAGAACCGCTATAAGGAATACTTGACCAAAGAGCAGTGGGCCCGCGTGCTGACCGGCCTGCGGCAATGGCTCGGCCGCGTGCACGTGGTAATGTCCGGCGGCGAGGCGCTGATCAAACCCCACACCATCGATCTGGTACGGCACGCCAGGCTGCTAGGATGGAGGAATCCCCCAGTTATGGCCTTGCGTTTCTACAACAGTCTTACGCAAACGGTGGAGCCGTTTGCCCCTCTTTCCGGCAAGGTGGTGCGCATGTACACGTGCGGGCCGACGGTGTACAACTTCGCGCATATCGGCAACTTCCGCAGCTTCATTTTTCCGGACCTCCTGCGGCGCTGGCTGCGCACGCGCGGCTACACGCTGGATCACGTTATGAACATCACCGACGTGGAGGACAAGATCATCCGCGACTCGGCGGCTGCCGGCAAGTCGCTCTCCGAATTCACGGAAGTCTACACCAAAGCGTTCCTGGAAGACACAGCGGCGCTGCGGCTGGAGCGGCCGGAGCGCATCGTCAAGGCCACGGAACACATCCCGGAAATGGTGGCGGCCATTCAGTCGCTGGAGCAGCAAGGGTACACGTATGCGAGCGACGGCTCGGTGTACTACCGCATCGCGAAATTCCCGGGCTATGGCAAGCTGTCGCACAACGACTTCAGCGGCATCCGTTCGGGCGCGCGCGTGGACGTCGACGAATACGATAAGGACGACGCGCGCGACTTTGTGCTGTGGAAAGCCAAGAAAGACGCCGAGCCGGCTTGGGAAAGTCCTTTGGGCGCGGGGCGGCCGGGATGGCACATCGAATGTTCCGCGATGGCGATGCGGTATCTGGGCGCGACGCTCGATATTCACACCGGCGGGGTGGATCTGGCGTTCCCGCATCACGAAAACGAGATCGCGCAAGCGGAGGCCATCACCGGCAAACAGTTTGTGCGCTTCTGGCTGCACTCGGAACACTTGAGCGTGGAAGGCCAGAAGATGTCGAAATCGCTCGGCAACATTTATACGTTGCGCGATCTGACGGCGAAGAGCTACACGCTGGAGGCGATCCGCTATCTGCTGGCGTCGGTGCCGTACCGCAAGAAGCTGAACTTCACCTTCGACGGGCTGAAGGCGGCGGCGACCTCGATCGAAAGATTGCGCAATTTCAAGTTGAGGCTGGAGACGGCGCACTTTCCGGTGGGGCTGAACAGGAGCCTGGTGGAGCGCGCGGGGGCCGCGCAGAAAGCGTTTGATGAAGCTCTCGACGACGACCTCAATACGGCCGAGGGGCTGGCTTCGGTATTTGAATTCATTCGCGATATCAATACCGCCATGGATGCGGGCGAGTTTAAGGCTGGCAATGTCGTCCCCGCGCTGGCGTTCCTGGACCGCTTCGATTCCATCTTCGATGTGCTGCTGCCCGCCGTGAAAGAAGGCGGGCTGACGGACCAGGAAATCGACGCGCTGATCGCGGAGCGCACGGCGGCGAAGAAAGCGCGTGATTTCGCGCGCGCCGACAAGGTTCGTAATGATCTGGCGGCGTTGGGCGTGATCTTGGAAGACACCAAGGAAGGAGTCCGCTGGAAGCGCCAATGAAGTTCGAAAGCAAGACCGTCCACGCGGGCGACCGCAAAAAGGCCGGCAACTACGTTCCAGTGACCACGCCGATTTACACGGCGTCGAGCTACTTCTACGACACCATGGACCAGTTGGATCGCGTCTTCGGGCGCGAGGAGCAGGGACCGTCGTACGCGCGCTATGACAATCCCACGGTCACCGCGCTGCAGGATCTGGTGAACGAACTCGAAGGCGGGCACGGGACGCTGGCGTGTTCGTCGGGCATGATGGCGGTGCATCTGGCGCTGCTGGCCGCGCTGGTGGACCGGCCGAAACGCGTGGTTGCGGGGAACGTCCTCTACGGCGCGACCACGCACATGCTGATGACCGTGTTCGGCGCGCTGGGCGTGGAGACGCACTTCGTCGACGTGTGCGATCTGGCGGCGTTGGAAGCGGCGGTAGCGGAGCACCAGCCGGGCGCGGTGGTGGTGGAGAGCGTTTCGAATCCTCTGTTGCGCGTGTGCGCGGTGGATAAGATCGCGGCGATTTCGCGGCACGCGGGTGCGCCGCTGATCGTGGACAACACGTTTGCCACACCCATGCTGCTGCGTCCGCTGGAGCTGGGCGCGAGCATGGTGATTCACAGCGCCACGAAATATCTGGCCGGACACGGCGACGTACTGGGCGGGCTGATTGTATCCGACAAAGAGAATTTCGAAGTCCTGACCACGCTGCTGCGCACCATGGGTCCGAATCTGGGGCCGTTTGAAGCGTATTTGACCATGCGCGGAATCAAGACGCTGGCGCTGCGCATGGAGAAGCAGTGCGCGAATGCGCGCAAGGTGGCAGCGTGGCTGGCCGCGCATCCGCGCGTCGAGTGCGTGTATTTCCCAGGTGATCCGAACCATCCTGACGCGGCGACGGTCGCGCGGCTGTATCCCAAAGATCTGCACGGCGCCATGGTGGCGTTCGATTTAAGGGGCGCGGGCAAGCAGGAAGTCTTCGCGTTCATGGAGAAGCTGGAGATGATCGTGTGCGCAACTTCGCTGGGCGACGTGCACAGCATGGCGCTGTATCCGGCGATGTCTTCGCACCGCGATCTCTCGCCTAAGCATCGCGAGCGGATCGGCATCCGCGACAGCCTGGTCCGCCTCTCGGCGGGGATTGAAGCCGCCGAGGACATCATCGCGGACCTCGCGCAAGCGCTCGGCGGCTAGGCTTTAGTTGGCCGTGAACGTCACCGTATTGCTGGTAGCGGTAGCCCCGCTCAAGCTCGCCGTGGAAACGGCGGTATACGAACCCTTCTGTTGTGCCTTATAGCTGTAGGTGGCCACGCCGGAGGAATTGGCGACGACGCTCTTCGTCGTGGTACCGATGCTGCCCCGGGTGATGCTGAAGGTAACGGTGGCTCCCGCGGCGGGTGCTCCTCCGGCCTTCGTGACGGTGGCCGTCAGAGTTACGGTCGAACGTGCGGCGACGCTGGTCGCGGATGTGGCGAGCGAAACCGCGATGGGCTCCACCACGGTGATGGTGGCGTTGGCGGCCCCTGTGCTCAGAGCGTCGCTGGCAGTTCCGTTGACCGTGGTTTGCGTGAAGGCCGCGTCCATGGGAACCGTTTTAGAGAGCGTGGCGGTTCCGGTCGCACCCACAGCCAGCGCCAGCGAGCTTGCACTGAGAGAACTGGTCCAACCCGAGGGCAACAGCGAAGTCAGGTTGAAGGTACGGGAAGCGCACGGCGATGCATCGTTATTCTTCACAGAGAGTGTGAAGTTCTGCGAGGCGCCGCGCAGCAGCGATGCGGCCGATGGCGAAAGGGTGACTGTGGGCGCGACGTTGGTGCAAGTGCTGGCGATCACGGTGATGTTGTTGGTGCCGGTCGCGGAATGGCTGGCGTCGCTGGCAATGGCGTCGAGAGCGTATGTTCCGGGCGTGACACCCGCCGGGACAGACTTACTCATGGTTGCGTAGAGCGTTTGCCCAGGAGCAAGCGTGACCGATGCCAGAGAGAAAGACGTCGTCCAGCCGGAGGGCAGCAGAGAGCCGAGATTGAACGTGCTGTTGCCGCAGCCCAGCGGATCGTAGTTGGTCACGGCCACGCTGAAGTTGTAGTTGGTACCGGCCATCACCGTCGGATTATCGGGCGTGATGACCACGGCTGGCTGCACGCGGGAATTGCACGTAAGAGCGCCGAAGCCAACGTCAACCGAAAGACCGGATGCATTCGCGCCGGTGACAGCGAGACTGACATTGGTGTAGGGATCGGTCCACGCAGCGGCGAGCGCGGCGTCGCTGAAGCTGGAAGTGCCAGTGGTGAAATCGACCAGGTGCGTATGGGTTCCCGTGGAGCTGTCCTGCATGTGCACCAACGCTCCCGTATGGACCTGCGTGTTGAGCGTCGAATCATAAAGTCCGATGGGCTGGCGGTATTCGAGCCACAACCACGTGCTGCCACCCGTTCCGCGGCGGACTTTGAGCGCCTGTACACCGAGCACCGTGTTTTCAAACGGCAGGATGGTGTGCGAGCCGGTGGTTTCCACCGTAGTCACGTTGCTCGAAGGCAACCAACCGATCTGCACTTTATGGGGCGCGGGATAGTGGCCGAAGTTCCAGCTTCCCATGGTCGAGTGGGTGTCTCCATACTCGCTGAGTGTCCCGACCATGCCTAACGGGCCGACCGCCTCCGCAGCGAAGTCGCGTGAGCTCGAATGATGCAACGTCAGATTGTGGCCGCCTTCGTGGGTGGCGAGCTTCACGCCGTTGTCGACGCCTCCCATATACGTGGCAAGCAGCCACGAAGTGGACGCCTGGAAGTTTCCGTCGGCGGAGCTCAACGTGCCGCAACCGAGCGTGCCGAGTCCGGCCCAGGCACATCCGCCAGGACTGGGGAACACAATAAATACACGCGTGAACTGCGTGAAGTTGGCCTCCGCATCCGCGGCGGCAATGGCGGCGGTACGCATGGCGCTGTACTGATCGCAAGTGTAGACGGTATCCAGCGAGTAGGGACCGAAGACCTGGCCAGTTGCGGATGCCTGCTGATAGGATGCCTCCTTCCAATACGTATTCACGGACTTGCCGGAGTTGGCAAAGAAGATGTCATTGACGGCGGTTGGGGTCACGGTGCTGGGCAGAGGATAGCCGGGAAACTGAATCAGAATTACGGCCGAGTTCTGCGGCCCAAGCGTGGAGCAAGTGGCGCCAGCCGCCGCGGAGGCCGAGACGCTGGTGCTGCCGGCGGCGACCACGTTATTGACGCGGACGCCGGTGGCTGAGAGGCTGTCGCCTGACACGCAATGCGGCTCGTCGCCCGCGGAGTAAACTTCGATGTTGCTATTGCCGGCGTTGATGCTCACCTGATAGCGGCGCACTTGGCGAGCGGGATCGTCGAAGATCAGGTGATCGGAGGCGCCGGTCCAGGTACCCTGCTGTTCGAGTGAACTGGCGGAACCGGGAAAGCGGGTCGCCAGATCGGCGAGCAATTCTTGCGCGAAGGCGAGGCCCAGAGCCGCGTTGGGATCTTCCCGAATCAACGCCGTCAGTGCGGCAGCGCGTTCCGCGAGGACCGCGCCGGCTTGGGCACGGATCTGCGCGGCTTCGGCAGCGTTGGCCCGCTGGATTGCGCTATGAAACTGCAAGACCCGGTTGTTAAGATTCCGGACGTTGTCCGAGTTACCCTGCGCAAACGCCACCACACTGGCGGCCAGCAGGCACAGGATCTGGCTGATACGAATCCGCATTCATTTCCTCCGGGCACGCTAACAGGTGCACAGTTTTGAATATGCGTGAGAATTCGTCCTCGAACAATAGGTTGATCGTACTAACCCAATGGACCCAGGGCCTTACGATACAGTCTCTTCGGGCATTCGCAGTGTGGCGTAATGCACTGTATATTGGTGCCATGCGGCAAGTTAGCTGGGTGGAGTCGGCTCACGATCCCGACACGGATTTTCCCTTGGAAAACTTGCCTTACGGAGTGTTTGAGGCTTCCCTAGGGCCCCGGATTGGCAATGCGATTGGCGATCAAATTCTGGATTTGAAGGCGTGCGCGGATGCGGGGCTGCTCGACGCGCTGGACCAGAGAACGGTGGCGGCGTGCGGGTGCGAGGCGCTGAACGCGCTGATGGCGCTGGGCCGGACGCATTGGTCCGCGCTGCGTGAGCGGGTGACGGAGCTGCTCACGGCGGGCTCGGCGGAGCAGGACAAAGTGGAATCGCTGCTGGTACCGATGCAGAGCGCGAGAATGCGCCTGCCCGCGGTGATTGGCGATTACACAGACTTCTTCGCGAACCTGTATCACGCGACGAACGCGGGGCAACTGTTCCGGCCGGGGAGTCCGCTGCCGCTGAATTACAAATATGTTCCGCTCGGGTATCATGGGCGGGCTTCGTCGATGGTGGTGAGCGGCACCCCGGTGTGGCGGCCGTGGGGACAGATTCTGGACGCGGCGACGAACACGCCGCGCTATGCGGCCTGCCGCGATCTCGATTACGAATGCGAGGTGGGCACGTTCGTGGGTCCGGGCAATGCGCTGGGCGAGCCGATCCCGATCGCGGACGCGGAGTCGCACATCTTCGGACTGTGCCTGCTGAATGACTGGTCGGCGCGCGACATGCAGATCTGGGAGTCGCAGCCGCTGGGGCCATTTTTATCCAAGAGTCTGATGACTTCGCTTTCGCCGTGGGTGGTGACGCGGGAAGCGCTGGAGCCGTTCCGCGTGCCGGCGTTCCGGAGGGATGCGGGCGACCCGGCGCCGCTGCCGTATCTTTTCTCACCTGCGGATCAGGAGCGTGGCGGGATCGATGTGACGCTGGAGGTGTACCTGGCGTCGGCAAAGATGCGCGCGACGGGCGTGGCTCCGCTGCGGGTGAGCCGGGGCAATTTTCGCGATCTCTACTGGACCGTTGCACAGTTGCTCACGCACCACACCAGCAACGGCTGCAACCTGCGGCCCGGGGATCTGTTGGGCAGCGGGACGGTGTCGGGGACGGCGCGGGATTCGCTGGGATGCCTGCTCGAATACACGCGCCGGGGGACGGAGGCGTTCCGGCTGCCCACGGGCGAGGAGCGCCGGTACCTGGAGGACGGCGACGAGGTGATCTTCCGGGGGTACTGCGAGCGCGGCCCTAGCGCAGGCGAAGACGCGGTCCGCATCGGTTTCGGCGAGTGCCGGGGGAGAGTGGCCGGGGCGCGCTAATTTCCTTTAAAACACAATCGTGGCAAAATGTTTAATAGAAGTTTGCCACGATGACCTACATGAAGCTCATCACCGGGGGAGTGAAACGCCACTTGGCTGTGGCGGACCAGCCCTCCACGGATGTCACTCTTTGCGGATGCACGGTGACACAGACGCACCATTGGAAGCGGGTCATGGGCCTGGAGGGCGATGAGTGCCCGCACTGTGCCGAACTCGCCTTCGGCGTAAGCGCGGCGCGCCGGACACAAAACTCCCTCTCTGCCAGCGCGGCCGCCGGGCACGCGCACTAACCGCGGATTATAAATTCAGGGCGCCCTTTTGCCGCTCGATTTACCCCCACGGCGGGGAGTCCGTTTCATAACCCGAAACGAAGAGGGGACCAGTCGTTGACCGGCCGGCAATCCACCGTGCGCAGGCCCTCGCGACAGGATCTAGAATGCCGCGACTCGCTTCCGCTGGGCCGATCCAAGCTCTCCGGTGGAGGAGCGCTCGAACTCCTGGTTAGAACTTAGGGGATGGCCGGCGGGATCGTGGGCGGGTTGCGGCGCGAAGTGAGTGAGGGGCAAGGCTATTGGGCTCGCGAATGGACGCTATTTCTTTGGGGACACTGCGAAGGGCTCGATGCCGGGGGCGGGGTCGACGTTGGGGACGCGGATTTCGGCGTATTCGATCTCGCCGTCGATTTCACTGAACCAGTGCGCGGTGCCGGGAAGGTTGACGATCACATCGCCGGGGCCGACTTTGCGCGCCAGGCCGCCTTGCACGCCTTTGGCGCTGCGGATGAGGGCGTTGGGGTCGGCGTTGGGATAGGGATCGCTGTCAATGGTTGGCGGGATGAGGGTGCCACCGGTGACCAGCGTGGCGCTGCCTTTGGTGATGACCATGTACTCGATTTCGCGCGGGTGCGTGATGGCGTACTGGGGTCCGCGGGCGCGGCGGCGGACGGTGGCGTTGAGGCCTTTGCCGACCTGGACGGCTCCGCCGGTGTAGGACGCAATCAGCTTGGGGTCGAGCTGGTTCAGGCCGGCCTGGGCGTCGGCGGCGCTCAGGTAGGGAGACGGGACGCGGGCGGGCGGGACTCGTGAGTGGTCGCCAGGGGTCTGGGCGAGGGCCGGGAGGATCGTGAACAAAGTCAGAGCGAAGAGCGTGCGCATGGCGAATAGTTTATCTCATGAGTTTACGGCTGAGTTTACGACTGAGTTTACGGCTATGGCTCACGGATGGACACAGATGGACGCGGATCTTGCGCTACACTGCTTCCATGCGTGCACTTCGAATTGCTGTTTTGTTTATCGCGCTGGCGGCGGGGTGTTTTGCGCAGGGGCGGAAGACGTTGGATGTTTACGTGATCGATGTCGAGGGCGGGAATGCTACGCTGTTCGTCTCGCCGACGGGCGAGTCGTTGTTGATGGACACGGGCAACTTCGGACCGATGCCAGCCGAGCGCGACTCCGGCCGCATTGTCGAAGCCATGAAGGATGCCGGGATCACGCAGATCGATCACCTGATCATCACGCACTGGCATGGCGATCACTTCGGGGGGCTCGCCGCGTTAGCCGCGAAGGTGCCGATCCGCGAATACATCGACCACGGGCCGAACACGCAGCCAGCGGAGATCGCCGACACATTTCTGAAGGACGTTTATCCGGGGCTCATCGCCAAGGCCAAGCACACGGTGGCGAAGCCGGGCGACAGAATCGCGCTGGGCGGCGTGGACGTGCGCGTGGTGGCGGCGGCGGGGCAGCAGATCAAGACGCCGATAGCGGGCGGCGGCGGGCAGAATCCGGCGTGCGCCAACTTCAAGCCGATTGACAACAATGCCGAGGACCCGATGTCGGTGGGCATCCACGCGACGTTCGGAAAATTCCGCACGGTGCATCTGGGCGACAACACGCGGAACATCGAGTTCCAGATGATGTGCCCGGTGAACAAGCTGGGCACGGTGGACGTGCTGCTGGGGTTGCACCACGGGCAGGCGACGTCGAACTCGGAAGTGATGATTCATGCGCTGCGGCCGAGGGTCGGCATCATGAATGACGGGACGCGCAAGGGCGGCGAGCCGGACACGATGAAGGCGGTGTACTCATCGCCGGGGTTCGAAGATCTGTGGCAGATTCACTTCTCGCTGCTGAGCGGAACGGAGTATTCGGCGCCGGGGTATTTCATCGCCAATACGACCGATGAGAATCCGAACGCGCTGCCGGTGGCTCCGATTCCCGCGTCCGCGCCGGGGCCGAATGTGCCGCCTCCGCCGGCGCACAACGGGAAGGCGTATTGGATCAAGCTCGCGGCCCAGCAGGATGGGACGTTCACGGTGACCAACACGCGCAACGGGTTTAGCAAGACGTACAGGGCGGCGCGGTAGGGACCTACTTATCGATTCCTTACTTGTCGATGCCCTTGGGGCCGTGGACGGAAATGATCACGAGCGTCCCTTCGACGTCGGTGAAGGCGTGCGCGATGCCCTCGGGGACGATGAAGAAGTCGCCCTTGGCGATGTGGCGCTTGTTGCCTCCGTTGATGCCGGAGCCGGAGCGGTTGGCTTCATTGGTTCGCTTCTCGTCTTTCAGAGTGCCGCCGAGGGTGAACATTCCGGCTCCGTCAACCACGTAGACCAATTCGGTGTCGGTTTCGTGGATGTTCGGATTGGTGGCCTTACCCGCTTTGCGCGATTCGAAAGTGGCGCGGTAGGTACCGTGGTTTGACAGGCGCTGGGTGAAGTTGATCTGGTCGGGCTTGCGCTCGGTGTTGGCGCGCTGGATGAGCTTGGCCACATCGGCGGCGCTGACGAAAGCGGGGAGGGCGGACTGGTCGGCAGCCAGCAGGGCCGCGGCGCCGGCGAGAAGCAAGAGGGAAGCGAGTCGCATGGTGGTTCTCCTGGGAATCGTGGACATGGTTTCAATCTGTTGTAACACGTTATCCACGACACGGTAGAATGGGGAAGCAAGCTATGAGTGACAAGCAACACGCGATCGAATTGCTCGACCGCCTGGGGCCGGGCCAGCTTGCCGCCGTGGTGCATTTATTGGAAACCATGATCCCGCCGGAGGAAGACAGCGATACCCTCAGCCCCGCCGAGGCCAAGGCCATCGCCGAAGCCGATGAGTGGAGCAAACACAACCAACCCATTCCGCACGAGCAGGTGCTGGCGGAACTGGGCCTCACCCATGGATGCTTAGGAGAGGGGACGCCTGGGAGAAGATGAGCCGCGAGCCGTAGCCGAATGCCCAAAGGCATCGTCTGGACCGAACAGGCTAAAGCCGACGTTCGCCGTATCGAGCAGCCGGTTGCCTGGCAGATCCTGAAGACACTGGGCCGTTACGTCCTCACTGGCGAAGGCAACCCCAAGTTACTGCAAGGCATCGAGCCGCCCCTCATCAGACTCCGCGCCCAGAATCATCGTGTCTTCTTCCGGGAACACGGCGACCACATCAAGGTCGAGCGTGTACTAGATCGCAAGGAGGCGTATCGATAAGAGGAAGTGTAGCGCACGCCACAATAATCGCGTCTTCTTTCGCGACTACAGCCACTAACTCAAGATCGAACGCATAATCTGACCGCAAGGAGACGAATCACTTCCTGGTACTTGCTCGATTATTCAAGATAATCCTGAGGTAATCGTTGTGGTAAATTTCCGCCACGAGAAACAACACCGAGATGATGAACAACAACCACACGGACGGGGCAGACAAGATCTTAAGTGCCGTGAGTATGACATAGCTGAGGTAAAACCGTCTTCGCCGGTGAGAATAATGGCGCTGGCAGGTCTCCAATGCTCATGTTTTCCTCAATTCATGCACGGCAATCCTTGATTCCATACTCTGGAAAATTACCGGCGCACAGATGCTTCTACTGATCTTGCTTGCGGCCGCCGCGGAGGATGTTCTCGACAGCCATGTTGCCTTCCTGGCAGGCGTACTCGTAGAGCTTATATTCGGGATCGCGGGACAAGGGGATGGAAACTTTCCAGGGACGCTCGTAAGTTTCAGGGTCCTCGATGGTGACTTCATACAGGAGCGTGTCGGCGTCGGTGCGGGTGAAGCGCTCCACTACGTGCAGCTTTTCGCTGATGTGGATGCCTCTGATGCGCTGCGTGGCGCCGCTGGTGGCGATCCAGCCTTTGTTGTTGTAGTTGGTGATATCGACCACCAGAGTGTTGCCTTCCCAGTGGCCGCGCGAATCGCCGTTCCACAGGCGGATGTTCGACGGCAGATGCGGGCTGTTGCCGGTGGGGATGACGCGGGTTTCGTGGATCATCTCATACAGGATGGTCACGTAACCGGGAGTTTGCAGAATCTGATAGGCGTTGTTGTAACCGGCGGGAAACATGCCGGCGGGAACGCCGCGGGTGATGCAGCGGTCCCAGGTGCTCATGTGCTCCCAGGAATCGCCGACGTGGGCCAGGTCGTAGTTGCGCCGGGCTTCGGCGGAGGCCTTCACGGGAACGCGGCCGTTGGCGGGTTCGACCACCAGCGAAGTGGCGCGCGTGGAGACGACCTTGGTGCCGGCGTCGGTCCAGGCGCGGTTGTAACTGCCGGGGTCGCCGGGTTTGGGGGCGCGGTCGACGCTGTTGGCGGCGGCTTTACGCTCCATTTCCCTGACTTCGGCCTCGGTGAGCGTGGCTTTGTTGCCGAGTTCGACGGGGCGCTCGAAGGGGGTGATGGTGGGGTTGGTCCAGATGCCCTGGATGTCGGGCTGGCCGTCGGGGGTTTTGGCGGGCGCCTGCGCATAAACGCCGGACGATACCAATAGCGCCATCGGGATCGCGAGCAGAAGTTTTACGTGTTCCATAGCGGATGTTGCCAGTATATACCGGCGTGGAACGAGCGGCCAGGGGTTCGCACGAGTGCGTGCGCCAAAGTGCGCGCGCTACTGATCCTGCTTCCTTCCGCCGCGGAGGATGTTCTCCACCGCCATGTTGCCTTCCTGGCAGGCGTACTCGTAGATCGTGTATTCGGGATCGCGGCTTAAGGGGATGGAGACTTTCCAGGGGCGGTCGTAGACTTCGGGGTCCTCGATGGTGACCTCGTAGTTGAGCGTGCCGGCGTCAACGCGGGTGAAGCGTTCGACCACGTGCAGCTTCTGGCTCTGCGGGATGCCTTTGATGCGCTGCGTGGCGGCGCTGGTGCCGATCCAGCCCTTGCCGTTGTAGTTGGTGATATCCACCACCAGCGTGTTGCCTTCCCAGTGGCCGCGCGAATCGCCGTTCCACAAGCGAATATTGGACGGCAAGTGCGGGCTGTTGCCGATGGGGATGACACGGGTTTCGTGGATCATTTCATACAGGATGGTCACGTAACCCGAGCTCTGCAGAATCTGGTAAGCGTTGTTGTAGCCGGCCGGGAACATGCCGCCAGGGACACCGCGGGTAATGCAGCGGTCCCAGACGCTCATGTGTTCCCAGGAATCGGTGATGTGGGCGAGATCGTAGTCGCGCTTGGCTTCGGCGGAGGCCTTGACGGGCACGCGGCCGTTGGCGGGCTCAACGACGAGGGAGGTCGCGCGGGTGGCGACGACTTTCGTGCCGCCGTCAAACCAGGCCTGATTGTAGCCGCCGGGATCGCCGGGCGCGGGCGGCTTATCCACGCGATTGGCGGCGGCTTTGCGCTCCATTTCCTGGACTTCCGCCGCGGTGAGTGTGGCCTTGTTGCCGAGCTCGACCGGGCGCTCGAACGGGGTGATGGTGGGGTTGGTCCAGATGCCCTGGATGTCCGGCTGGCCGTCGAGGGTCTTGCTGGGGGCCCACACCTTGGCGGCGGGGGCCACGGTAGTCTTCTTGGCGGCGTCTTTCATTGCAACGGCGACGGGCGCCTGCGCGGAGGCGCCGGACGATACCAATAGCGCCATCGGGATCGCGAGCAGAAGTTTTACGTGTTCCATAGCGGATGCTGCCAGTATAGCCGGGAGAGAAACCGACTGCTGGGGGCACTAGTTCCTGGGGAGTCCCTATTGCGACCATGCGCGTCATTATGGTGGACGATTCGGCGGCCGACCGGAAACTGTACCGCACGCTTCTCGAAGAAGATCACGCGGGCGCCGTGGAATTCGTGGAAGCTCCGGACGGCGCGCGGGGGCTTGCGTTGTGCCGGAGCCAGGCGCCGGATTGCGTGTTGCTGGACTACAAGCTTCCCGATATGACCGGACTAGAGTTTCTGGCGCGGCTGGCGGGGGATCCACCGGCGGAGATTCCGGCATCGGCGGTGGTAATGCTGACCGGGCTGGCTAGCGAGGGCGTGGCGGTGAAGGCCTTACGGGGCGGCGCGCAGGATTATCTGTCCAAAGACGCGATCACGGCCGAGGGCTTGCGCATGGCCATCGACAAAGCCACCCAGAAGGTGGGTTTGCTGCGGGATCTCCGCGACGAGCGGGACCGACTGTCGCGGTCGCTCGCCGAAAAGGACGTATTGCTCCAGGAAGTGCATCACCGCGTGAAGAATAATATGCAGGTGATCGTCAGCCTGCTGCGGCTGCAGGCCAAAGCCTTTCCCGACGAGCGGCTGGCGCTAATGCTGCGCGAAATGCAAAATCGCATCGAATTCATGGCGCAGATTCATGAGCAGTTATATCAGGCCGGGGACCTGAGGATGGTGGATCTGGCGCGGCATGCGGCGCTCATCGCCGGCAGCCTGCTGCACACCTACGGGTTCGAGGAGCCACGGGTGAGTCTGCGCATGGAAATGGAACCGTTGCCGCTAGCCGTGGATCAGGCGATTCCGGCGGGTTTGATTTTAAACGAATTGGTTTCCAATGCACTGAAGCACGCTTTCGCGGACGGGAGAACCGGCTCGGTTTGCATCCGCGGCGGCCGGCGCGACGGGCGGGTCACTCTGGAAGTCCGCGACGACGGCATGGGATTGCCGGAGCCGGTGGACCTGTTGCAGCCGAAATCGCTGGGGCTGCGCATTGTCAACATCCTCACGCGGCAGCTCAGGGGCAAGTTTGAATCCGTGTGCGAGCTGCGGTCGAAAGCGACGATTTTCCGCCTTACATTTCCCTTAACGGAGGCAGGCTCAATGGAGACAGACCATGACGGCACGTAGAGTCTTAGTGGTGGAAGACGAGGGGTTGATCGCGGCCGACATCTCCGCGCGCCTGGAGGCCATGGGCCACACGGTTGTAGGGACAGCCAGCACCGTGGCGGAGGCCGTCGAGCAGGCGGCGGGGGCCGATATTGTGCTGATGGACATCCGCATCGACGGGCCGGGCGACGGCATCGAAGCGGCGACCATCATCCGCGAGCGCTACCGCTTGCCGGTGGTGTTTCTCACGGCGCACACCGACAACTCGACGCTGGAACGCGCCAAGCGGGCGGGGCCGTACGGATATATCGTGAAGCCGGTGGCGTCCGCGGCATTGCAAACCACCATCGAGATCGTGCTCTACAAGCACCAAATGGAACGGCAACTCGAAGAGAGCGAGGCCTGGTTGCGGGCGGCTCTGGGCGCGGCCGCGGACGCGGTGGTCATCACCGACGCGCAAGGCCAGGTGCGGATGATGAATCCGGCGGCGGAAGCGCTGCTCGGAGGCAAGCCGGGAACGGTGGCGGAGATCCTTTCCGGCGATCCGGTGGCGCTGGCGATTCTCGAGGACGCTCCAGTGCCCGTGGCCGCGCGCGTAGGGGAGGCGATGGCGGAAGGCCATGCCGCCCCGGTCAAGCATGGCGGGAAACTGATCGGCGCGGTCCTCACGCTGAGCGAGGTGAGCCGGCAAAGGCGCGAACAAACACGGCTCCGGCAAATGGAGCGGGGGGAGATTACGGCGCGGCTGGCGGCCAGCGTGGCCAACGAGTATACCAACCTGATCGCGACGATCCGCAATCAGGCGGAACACCTCCTGCGGCAATTCGAAGATTACCCTCCCGTGAGCCAGCCGCTGCACGAAATCCAGCAAGCGGCGGCGGCCGCGGACCGGGTCACGCGGCGGCTGGAGGGGATCGCGGGCGGGCATCCCGGGCACCCGGAACCACTGAGTCTGCATGGCATCCTGCGCCGCATGTCGCGGCTGATTCAGTCACTGGCGGGAGAGCGCACCAAGGTCATTCTGCACGCGGGCGCGGCCCACGGCAAGATTTTCGCCGATGCCGCGCATACCGAAGAATTGCTGATGCGCCTGGTCATGCACGCGGTGACCGCCATGCCCAACGGTGGCGAGCTTCGGATCGAAACGGCGGACGTAAAGGATCGCGCTGGCGACCAGGTTTCTTTTGCGGTCAGTCACACGGGCGAGGGTGCGGATTTGGATTCGCTGGACATCGCCATCACTCCTTATTTATCGCCGGAAGACGAGCGGCGGCTGGAAGCGTTTTTCCCGCGCTGGCAGGCGCCGGCGCCGGCCGCTGGCGAGGTGGCGACGCTGTTGCTGGTCGAACCGCGCGAGGGAGTGCGGGCGCAGCTCCACAATTTCTTCGAGGCCAACGGGTATAACCTGCTGGAGGCGGCCGATGACGAACAGGCGAGGACGCTGGCGGAGTTGCAGCACGTGGATCTGGTGATCGGCGCCACGCGTCCCATCGAGGGCGTGCCGCTGGTGGAAGTCGCGGCGCCCTATACGCAGCGGGCTCTGCTTGAGCAGGTGCGCGCGGCGCTGCATCCAACGCCCAATCCGGCGCTCACTTTTTCCGCTTCAGCTCCGTAGAGAACAGATCGTCGGTCAGGTCCTGGTTGAAGACCACGGATTCGGAAAAAATCTGGTAGATCCGCTCGCGGTTGCGCTCGCGCGTGATCTGCTGCGGCCATTGGATGCCCTGAATCTCCCGGTAGCGGTCGAAAATGGTGACTTCCTCGTCGCGTTCCTTGGTCTTGGAATCCAGGCGGGACCAGGTCTGCTTCACCGGCAGCTTGGTGGTCTGGTGAAAGTAGACCCGCGTCGCGCGGTTGGTGGAGTCGATGATGTCGACGACCTCGACAGGCAAGTGGTCGACTACATCGGAGCCGCGCGATTCAAACGTGAGACCGGGCTCCTGGAGACGCTGCCGCAAAATGTACAAGACGTTGTGCAGCATGGTTTCCCGGTAGCGCTCGAAATCTTCCTTGGGCATGGCCTTGGACCCGCGATAGGTCACGTTCGCGCCGCCGTCTTCGCGGAACACGATGGCCGAGTCCTCGTTCTTGCCGAAAGCCTGGCGCTCGCGGAGGCCCAGCTCCTCACCCGATTTGGCCGGAGGGACAGTCAGGTAGCGCGTATAGATCTTCGCGATCGATAGTCCGGAAAGTCTTTCGCGGTAGAACGAGTAGGCCCGGCCGGTTTCGACGCGGTCCTCCATCTGCAGGAATTTGCCGCCGCCCAGGGCGGCAACCGCGTCGTCGATGGCCTTGCGGGCGCGGGCGTCACTGGGAATTTGCGCGAGTGCCAGCGCGGCACAGAGCAGCGCGCTGAACAGCGCGCGGAGCAAAAAAAGTGGTGCGAGTTTCATAGCGGCAAATTACTTGGGAATACTTAAATCGATCTTCTCCACCTTCCCCACGCCGGTCAGGGGCTTGCCGAAATTCTGGGGATTGCCGACGGCTACGATGCTCAGGTTGGCCGGATTCACGCGCTCGCGGAACACGCGCAGGACGTCGGCGCGAGTCACGGCCGCAACCTTCTTCTGGTACTCGAACAGAAAGTCCTTGGGGTAGCCATAGTATTCGTAGTTCATCAGGCGGCTGAGGGTTTTCGACGGGCTGTCAAAGAAAAAGACGAAGCTGTTGAGCACCGTGTCCTTGGCGGTGCGCAGTTCCTGCTCGGTCACCTCCGTGGTGCGCATCTTCTCGACTTCGGTGCGGGCGGCCAGCACAGCGTCCGCCGTGCTCGCGGACTTGGTGCTGCCCACGATGCGGAAAATGCCGGGATGGTCATAGGCCGCACCCCAGCCGGCGCCAATCGAATACGCCAGGCCCATCTTGGTGCGAATCCGCGACATCAGGCGGCTGGTAAATCCGCTGCCCAGGATGTTGGTGGCGACTTCGAGCGCGGGGTAATCGGGGTCGCGCAACGTGCCGCCCAGCATTCCCATGGTGAAGAAGGTCTGCGTAACGTCGGACTTTTCGGCCAGGAACACACCGGGCGCGGGCTTAACATTCACCGCGGGAAAAGGAGGAACAGCAGGCTGCTCGACGTTCCAGTCCGCAAACAGCGCTTCCAGCATTGACCGCATCGCGGCAGCCGAAAAGTCGCCGTAAACAGCGAGTTGGATGTTCTTGGGAAAGTAGTAGCGGCGGTAGAAGGCCTGCAAGTCTTCGCGTTGGATGCGGGCCAGGTGTTGGTGCTCGACGGTCCAGCCGTAGGAGTTGTCGCGGCCATAGACAACGCTGGCGATCTCGCGCTCGGCAATGCCCTGCGGCTCGTCGTTGCGGCGGTCGATGCCGCTGTGCGTCTGCGTGATCGTCAAGTCAATCTTTTCCTGCCGGAATTCGGGGCCGGTCAACACATCGTGGAAGATGCGCAGGATCGTGCCGGTGGATTCGCTCAAGCCCGAAAAACTGATACTGGCGTTGGTTTCGCCCATGCTGGATTCGACCGCTGCCGCGAGGTTCTCGAGTTCCTCGTCAATCTGGTCGCCGGTTTTGGCGCGCGTACCGCCGGAGCGCAGCACGTCGGCCATGATCGAGGAGACGCCGCGCTTATCGGGCGGATCGAACAGATTGCCGGTGCGGACCAGAGCCAAACCGTTGAACACCGGCAACTCATGGTCTTCCAGCAGAAACACTTTCATGCCGTTGGGCAGCGTGAAGGTAACGGGTTCGGGGATCTTGATCTGGCGCAGCGGCGGGTACTTCAAGTCCCTGTAGGTGGGTATGGCTGGCGCGGGCGCTTGCGAGAAAGCCGCTCCGGCCAGGGCAAAGGTCAATAACAGATGGTGGCGCGTCACTTGCCACCTCCCGTAGTGGGAGCCGGTGAGTACGTATAAGCGACGGTGCGATGCTCGGGCACAAGGTATGTCTTTGCGACGCGCTGGACATCCTCGGCGGTTACCTTATTGTAGTCGTCGAGTTCGGTGAACAGCTTGCGCCAGTCGCCGTAGGCAACGTAATAGCTACACAGCTCCGACGCCAGTCCGCTATTGCCGGCAAGTTTACGGATCAGGCTGGCCCGCAGCTTGGTCTTCACGCGTTGCAGGGTCACGGCGTCAACCTGAGTGGTCTTCACCTGATCGATGATTTTGTAGAGTTCCTGCTCGTTCTCTTCCACCGAGTGGCCGGTGCCGGGCGCGACATAGAACAGGAACAGCGACGGATACTTGCCTCCGGGAAATTCCGCTTGGCTGCCGGCTCCGAGCGCGATCTGTTTATCGCGCACCATGTCTTTGAAGATGAGACCCGTGCGGCCGTCGGAGAGAACCGCGTCGAGCACGTCGATGGCGGCGCTGTCGGGAGAGTATTGATCCGGGCGCTTGTAGGCGATCACCAGGAACGGCTGCGCGGGCGAGGCCACGGCGACGCGCTTCTCGCCTTCCTGCGCGGGTTCATCGGTGCGGTAACGCGAGGGCAGAGGCCGCGCGGGCAGGCGGCCAAAATATTTCTCGGCCATGCCGCGGGCCGCGGCAGGATTGACGTCGCCGGCGATGCCGATGGTCATGTTCGCGGGCACATAATATTGGCGGTAAAAACGCTCGGCGTCGGGGCGGCGGAAGTGTTCGATGTCGCCGGCCCAGCCGCCGGGCATGTTGCGGTAGGGGTGCGCCGAATAGGCGGTGGCCAGCATGGCTTCGACCAGTTTGCCCTGCGAGCTGGATTCGACGCGCATGCGGCGCTCTTCGCGGACCACGTCACGTTCTTTGTAGAACTCGCGGAAGACGGGGTCGAGGAAGCGGCTCGATTCCATGAGAAACCACAGCTCGATGCGGTTGGAGGGGAAGCTGTAGAAATAATTGGTGGAGTCCTCGGCGGTGCTGGCGTTCATGTCGGCGCCGCCGCTCGATTCGACCACGCGATCGTACTCATTTTCCTCGACCAGGCTGTCGGCTTTTGCAATTGCCGCCGCGAGCTCGGCTTGCAGGGCGGCGACCTTCTTGGCATCGGCGCGCGCGCCCCGGCCCCGCTCGGCTTCCAGCCGGCTGTAGACCTGTTCAACGGCGGCCAGCGCGGCTTTTTCCGCCACCCAGTTCTTGGTTCCGATGCTGGAGGTGCCTTTAAAGGCCATATGCTCAAACATATGAGCCAGCCCGGTTTGTCCACCGGGATCGTCGACGGAGCCGACGTTCAAATAGGTATGGAAGGAAACCACCGGCGCGTCGTGGCGTTCAATCACGATGAAGTGCAGGCCGTTGGCGAGCGTGAATTCCGTGACCTTCTTTTCAAAACTCTTCTGAAGATCGGAGACGGACTGCGCGGCCAACAGACACGGCAGCAGCGCCAGCAGCGGAAAACGAAGCCTCATGACATCAGGGTAACAGGGAGGCGCGGCGGGGTGCGGGAGAACTTACGTAATGACATAGTCATTACGTGCTATGCTGGTCCCGGATTGGTATGCAGGTATCGGAACGCGGGAAAAGGACGACTCTCAATCTCCGGATCAAGCCGGAAGTACGGGGATTGATCGACCGCGCGGCGGAACTCACGGGCAAGAACCGGACCGATTTCATGCTGGACGCCGCGCGCCAAGCTGCCGAGGAAGCGCTGCTTGACCGCACCGTCTTTAAGTTCAGCCCCAAGGCCTACGCGGAATTCCTGGCACGTCTGGACGCTCCCGCGCGGCCCAACAAACGACTGAAGAAAACGCTGCAAACGGCGGCTCCCTGGGATTGACGCTTGGCCGTTACCGCTCCTGAGCCGCTGGGCGATCGTCACATCTTTGAGAATTTCGATTCGGGGGAACCGTCGCTCGATCAGTGGCTGCGGCGGCGCGCGCGCGCTAATCAGGTGAGCGGCGCGTCGAGAACATATGTGGTGTGCGACGCGGGGAGAGTGGTGGCCTACTATGCCCTGGCCTCCGGAGCCATAGTGGCGAACACGGCTCCGGGCAAGTTCAGGCGCAACATGCCGGACCCGATCCCGGTCGCGGTATTGGCGCGGCTCGCGGTGGATCGTGCCTACCAGGGGCATGGGCTGGGAAGGGCAATGTTTCGGGATGCGGCCAGACGCGTGGCCTCAGCGGCGGCTGCCATCGGGATTCGCGGCATCGTGGTGCATGCGATTTCAGAAGAAGCGAAGCGATTTTACCTGGCCCTCGGGTTCGTGTCGTCGACGCATGAACCGATGACTCTGCTGGTGACACTCGCGGATGTGCGGGCCGCGCTGGAATAGGTACGCGCTACTTGCCGCCCAGAATTCCGGCTTCTTTCGCTTTGGATGCCGCGTCCACTTTGCCGATGTGGGCGTCGGTCATTTTCTGGACGTCATCGAGAGCGCGGCGCTCGTCGTCTTCGCTGATGAGCTTGTCCTTAAGGAGTTTCTTCAGGTGCTCATTGGCGTCGCGGCGGATATTTCGGGATGCCACCCGGTGCTCTTCGGCGACGTGGTGCAGGCGCTTGACCAAATCCTTGCGCCGTTCTTCGGTGAGGGCCGGGATGGGCACACGGATCAGCTTGCCGTCATTGGCCGGATTCAAACCCAGGTCCGAGGTGCGGATGGCTTTCTCGATGGCTGCGATCTGGGAAACATCCCAGGGCTGAATGGTGATCAGGGAAGGCTCGGGCGCATGCAGGTTCGCCACCTGATTGAGCGGCGTGGGGGTGCCGTAGTAATCCACGCGGAGGTTGTCAAAGATGCCGACGGAGGCGCGGCCGGTGCGGATGCTGGCCATTTCGTGCTGCAGGTCCGTCAACACTTTGTCCATGCGCGTGCGGGCGTGCGCTTCGATTTCCTTCACCGATTCGAATGTGTGGTTCGCGGAGGCTGGTTCAGGTTTCATGGGTCGCTCAAGTCTCTCATTCAAGAAATCAACGTACCGATGGATTCGCCCATCGCCATACGCATTATATTGCCGTAGACGTTCAAATTGAAGACCAGGATACGCATTTTATTGTCGCGGCACATGGCCACGGCCGAGGCATCCATCACGCGCAGGTTCTTGGCGAGGACTTCCGAATAGCCGATCTGCGTGAACTTTACGGCGTCGGCGTTCTGCAGAGGGTCTTTGTCGTAGACGCCATCGACGCGGGTGGCTTTGGCGACCACTTCGGCGTGAATTTCGAGACCCCGCAGCGTCGCGGTGGTATCGGTGGAAAAATACGGATTGGACGTGCCGGCGGCGAAGATCACAACGCGGCCTTTTTCCAGATGCCGGATGGCCCGTCGGCGAATGTAGGGTTCGGCGACGGTGTTCATCGTGATCGCCGTCATCACGCGCGTGGGAATGTCTTGCTTTTCCAGGGCATCCTGCAAGGCCAGAGCATTGATGACCGTGGCCAGCATGCCCATGTGATCGGCGGTCACGCGATCCATGTTGCGGGCGGCCGCGGCGACTCCACGAAAAAAGTTGCCGCCGCCCACCACCAAGCCGATCTGCACTCCGGCGCGGGCGACTTCGGCGATCTCAACGGCCAGCGCCTGCACGCGCGCCGTGTCCAGGCCGAACGAACCCTCGCCCGCCAAAACCTCGCCGCTCACTTTGAGCAGAATCCGCCGGTAGTGCGGTATCTTCCCGGCGGAGGCGAAACTGGCTGGAGCGCCCACGTTATTCGGCGGCGGTCTGTTCGGCCGCCCCGCCACCTACTTTGAACCGGACAAAACGCGCAACCGATATGTTCTCGCCGAGCTTCGCGATCTTGCTCTTGATCAGATCCGCGATGGTGGTGGTGTTTTCGCGGATGAAGGGCTGCTCCAGCAGGCAGATTTCTTCGAAGAACTTGGCCAGGCGGCCCTCGACGATCTTGTCGAGGATTTTCTCCGGCTTGCCTTCGGCGATGCCGCGCGCGCGCGCGATTTCTTTTTCCTTCTCGATCACGGCGGCGGTCACGTCTTCGCGGCGGACGAACTGGGGATCGGCGGCGGCCACCTGCATGGCCAGATCCTTCACCAATTGCTGGAAGTCATCGGTGCGGGCCACGAAATCGGATTCGCAATTGACTTCGATCAGCACGCCCATCTGGGCTCCCGCGTGGATGTAGTTGCCGATCACACCCTGCTTGGTGGAGCGGGTGGCTTTCTTGGACGCCGAGGCGATACCCTGCTTGCGCAGGACCACTTCGGCTTCCGCCAGATCGCCGTTGGCCTCGACCAGCGCCTTCTTGCACTCCATCATGCCGGCTCCGGTGCGATCCCGGAGCTGCTTTACTAGCTGTGCACTGATTTCCATATGTCCTCGCGTCTCTCAAGGTTCCCGCGCCCTTACACTTTGGGCTTGCGGCTTCCGGTGGTTGCGCCGGTGGTTAAAGGGTCGAAGCTTCGTCGGCCAGATCGGCGGCCCGGCGCGGCAGCGACATGGAAGGCAGGTCTTCGTCGGGCATGGATTCCGACATGAGCTGCTCGTTAAATTTCGGATCGACGTACTGCTGGAAGTCGGCGATTTCCTCGACCGGCGTGTCGTCGCTGATGATCTTCTCGGCGGTGAAGTCCTGTTCGCTGGCCAACTGGCGGCCCTCGACCACGGCGTCGGCGATCTTGGTGGTGAACAGGCGGATGGCGCGCAGAGCGTCATCGTTGCCGGGGATCACGTAATCCACTTTTTCGGGATCGCAGTTGGTGTCCACGACCGCGACCACGGGGATGCCCAGTTTGCGGGCTTCCTCGACGGCGATGGCTTCCTTATTGGAGTCGATCACGAACAGCAGGTCCGGCAGACCGTTCATGTCCTTGATGCCCGACAGGTTCTGGTTCAGGTGCTTGCGCTCACGCTCCAGCCGGATGATTTCTTTCTTGGCGCGGCCGTCCCAACTGCCCTCGGCGGCCATGGCGTCCAGTTCTTTCAGGCGTTTGATGGATTTCTGGACGGTCACCAGGTTGGTGAGCAATCCGCCCAGCCAGCGCTGGTTGACGTAATACTGTCCGGCGCGCGTGGCCTCTTCGGCGATGGCTTCCTGGGCCTGCCGCTTGGTGCCGACGAAGAGAACCGTCTTGCCTTGCGCGGCCATTTCGCCCACATAGCGCATGGCATCTTTAAAGAGTTTGAGAGTCTTCTGGAGATCCACGATGTAGATCCCGTTCCGTTCGCCAAAGATGTATTCTTTCATCTTTGGATTCCAGCGCTTGGTCTGGTGCCCGAAGTGAACGCCTGCTTCAAGCAATTCTTTCATGCTAATCGACGGCAAAATGCCTCCTTACCTGCGCAGTGGTTAATCCCGGTTCGCGGCCCAAAGCGGAATTTGCGTACCGGGCTGATGAATGAATAATAGCCGCGAGAAACCCATGCGGAAATCGGGTGGGTTTCCACGCGGCCGGAAAACTAGCGTTTCGAGAACTGGAAGCGCTTGCGGGCGCCCTTCTGCCCGTACTTCTTGCGCTCCACCTTCCGCGCGTCGCGCGTCAGGAAGCCCAGTTCTTTGAGCTTCGCGCGCAGTTCGGAATTGAACTCGAGCAGCGCGCGGGAGATGCCCAGTTTCGCCGCGCCGGCCTGGCCCGTGGGGCCTCCGCCTTTGGCGTTAATCAGAATGTCGAACTTATCGGCCGTCTCGGTGGCAAGCAAGGGCTGCTTCACAATGGCCCGCGCCGTATCGCTCGGAAAGTAATTTTCGAAGCTACGCCCGTTTACCTTAATCTGACCGCTGCCCGAGCGCAGGATGACTCTCGCGACGGCTGTTTTGCGGCGGCCCGTTCCCAGATGTTGCACTAGTGCCAAAATCAATCTCCTCGAAAAGCTATACCGCCAGAGCCACCGGCTTCTGCGCGTCATGCGGATGCGTGGGACCCGCGTAAACATTCAGCTTCCGGTACATCTGCTTACCCAGCTTATTTTTGGGCAGCATGCCGGAGATCGCCTCTTCCACCATCCGCACCGGACGGGTGGCGCGCACCTTGCGGGCGCTGGTTTCGGTGAGTCCGCCGGGGTAGCCGGAGTGGCGCCGGTAGAGCTTTTGCTCCTCCTTGCGTCCCGTCAGGCGTACCTTCTCGGCATTCACCACAATGATGTGATCGCCCATATCGATATAAGGCGTGTAGATAGGCTTATGCTTGCCCATCAGGATATTGGCGGCCTTGCTGGCCAACCGTCCTAGAACCATGTTTTCCGCGTCGATCAAGTGCCAGTTCCGTGGAATGTTTTGGCCCGAGGGGATTACCGTTTTCATGTAGACAGACCTTCTCCGTGCGAGTTACTCAGCTTCTAAGCATAGCGAACCAAAGGGCGGCTGTCAAACCCGCGCCGGGGCGGCAGACTATCCCCGTTCCACTTCGGGTCGAACTATTTTTCTTGCCAGATTCAACTGCCGGCGGATGGCCAAAAATGGCATCGCGATGAACGGGAGCTGAGTGTATACCGCACTCGGACAAAGAAATCGCAGGAGGTAACAGAACCGGCGAAGGGAGGGTGACATGTTGATAAGCACGCTGCGACTGGCCGCAGCAATTCTCAGTACAGCGGCTATTACTTGGGCCGGCGACCCAGTAGTGGGTACGTGGAAACTCAACCTCAGCAAATCGAAGTTTAGTCCTGGGCCTGCGCCGAGGGAGTCGACGCGAAGTTACGAGGCGCACGCACAGGGCATCAAGGTAACAGTGAGAACCATTCAGGCGGACGGCCATGCGTTCACAATCCTGATTACGGCGAATTACGACGGCAAGGATTATCCGGTGGTGGGTTCGCCCGATTATGATGCCATCGAATTGAAGCGGATCAGTGAGCGTGCATCCGAGTCGACGCTACTGCATGGCGACAAGGTGGGCGCGGCCGCCAGGCGAGAAATCTCGCCGGACGGCAAGACAATGACCATCACGTACAGGACACCGCGGGGCTACGATCATTCGGTCGACAACCACGCTGTCTACGACAAAGAGGAGTGAATCCGCTTCGCCGAATCGCCGCGGCGGCAGCCTACGAAGGTGAAGGGAGAACCTCCCTGCCATGGGTGTGGGCGGAAGCTAGCCTGCATTTCTCACAACGTCCCAAGGTAGATCAGAAAGAGCCATACCGGGGCCCAGCGTGGAGCGGGCTTTAGCCTGCAACGGAGGCTTCAGCCTCCGCGGCGGTATAACCACACTTCGAACCGGGGACTCAAG
>SHUD01000074.1 GCA_009697505.1 Bryobacterales bacterium | reverse complement strand
TTGCCGCCGAGCAGTTGGCCAAGCTCCACCAGATAGAAGTCGGCAAGGAGACCCTGCGCGGGTGGATGATCGAAGCCGGAATGTGGAAGGCGGGCTCGCGCAAGCTTCACGAGGTGCATGGCTGGAGGCCGCGGCGTAGCGGGTTCGGCGAGTTGGTGCAGTGGGACACCTGCGACCACGATTGGTTGGAAGGGCGTGGACCGGTGCGCAATCTGGTGCGCCTGATCGACGACGCCACCAGTTGGAGCTGGGGCCGTTTTGTGGAGAGTGATGCCACGCCGTTCAACCTGGCCGTGTTGTGGGAATACATCGAGAAAAACGGGCGCATGGTGGACGTCTACACGGATCGCGATTCGCTGTTCACCGTGCCGCGGCGGAAAGGGGAAAGCGAGCAGGAGAGGCAAGCGGCGGATCGGTTGACTCAGCTTGGGCGCAGCCTGCGAGAACTGGGAATCGGCTCTATCTTGGCGAACTCGGCGCAAGCCAAGGGCCGGGTGGAACGGAGTCATCTGACGGCACAGGATCGCCTGGTCAAGCAACTGCGATTGGCGAAGGTTTGCACGATGGAAGCCGCCAACGCGTTTCTGGAAAAAGAATACTGGCCGGAGTGGAACGAATATTTCGCGCGGCCCGTGAAGGATTTCCCTAATCAGCATCGTCCGCTGACGGAAACGCTGGATCTGGCCGCCATTTTGTGTCACGCCGAGGATCGCGTCATCGGCAACGATTACACGTTTTCCTTCGCGGGCCAGCGATACCAGATCCTGCGCGAACAGGTCCAAGCGGGTATGCGGCGCCAGCGGCTGCGCGTGGAACTGCGGCTGGACGGCGAGCTAAAAGCTCGCTATCAAGGTCGCTACCTCACCATCGAAGAGTGCGGTGCGCCGGCCGCCGCGCCACCATCGGTTTCGCGCAAGCCAGCGCGCAAGGATCATAACGCGGGGGGCAAAAGCTCCTGGATGCAGGGCTTCTTTGATCGCCCCGCTCCTGCACTGTGGAAGTCGATGGGAGAGGGAACTTAAAACCATTTGGAAGACGCGCGTTTTTATGCCCAAAGCCTCCGCTCGGGAGTTTCACCAGCCGCAGAACGCGTCCCTAACAGGAAAGCCCTCCGCGCGGTTTCCAACCACTCTGGAGGGCTTGCGCCGACTGCTTCCGGAGCCAACTCCGTCGCCTCGGCTTTGGGCTACCTCCCCAGGCGCGACCCCGGTGAGGCTGTGCCAACATAACACGAGGGTTTTTGAATCACCCTCCCATTAGGAACTTTCTACTCGGCTGGCAATAGGAACTTTCTATTTGGCTCCGACAACATACGGGCCGGTACCTGTTAACCTGAGGCCAGGGCGTTGCATGAAACGGTTGACTGTCGAACTCATTCCCGACACTGAGCAGGGCGGATTCACCGCCCGTGTACCTGACATTCCCGCGTACGGCGAGGGAGCCACGGAGGACGAAGCCATTGCCGATTTGCGCGATGCGCTGCTTGCATATATTGAAGAGTTTGGCGCGGAGGACGCGATGTCCCGGTTGAATCAGCCCAGCGCGTTGCGCCTTTTGGATTTGGATCTGACAGACCCAATTCATGCCTAAACTGCCGCGCCCGACTGGCGCGGAAATGGTCCTATTTCTGGAATCGCAGGGTTTCCGGGTTGTGAGAATTCGTGGAAGCCACTACGTCCTATCCAAGGGCGAGTTGCGAACTACCGTTCCGGTTCACGGCGCCCAGGCCCTGAGGACGGGAACGCTGAGAGGAATCCTGCGCGACGTGGAAATAGGACCAGCGGAGTTCTCGGCTCTATGGGAGCGCTGGTAAGGGCTCCGCGCTGCGCTGTCACGGAATCGGCCTGTGCGAGCGCGAAGATCTTCCGACGCTGGTGAAATTCACAGGATATGCAGATCCCGGCCGGTCATTTCCTGGGGTGGTGTAATGCCGAACAAAGAAAGCAGCGTCGGGGCAACGTCCTGTAGCGCGCCCGCCGGACGCAGCGCGCGGCGCGCTTCGTCGACCACGATGAACGGCACGGGGTTGGTGGTGTGATAGGTGTGCGGGCCTTTGGTCACCGGGTCGATCATGGTTTCCGCGTTGCCATGATCGGCGGTAATAATCCAGCGGCCGCCCTTGCGGCGCAATGCGTCGTAGATGCGGCCCAGGCAGGCATCGACCACTTCGACGGCCTTGACCGTTGGCTCCATTTTGCCGGAGTGCCCGACCATATCCGCATTGGCTAAATTCATGACGATGACTTCGAAATCGCGCTTGTCTATCGCCTTGGTCACGACATCCGTGATCGCCTCGGCGCTCATCTCGGGCTTCAGATCGTAGGTGGCGACTTTCGGCGACGGCACCAACTCGCGCTCTTCGCCCGCGTACGGCTTTTCATTGCCGCCGTTGAAGAAGTACGTCACGTGCGCGTACTTCTCGGTCTCCGCGACACGCAAATTTTTCCAGTTCATCTCCGCCATGACATTGGCCAGGATGTGCGAAGGGAGTTCCTTGAGCAAAACGAACGCCGCCGTTTGCGCGTTGTCGTACTTGGTCATGGTGGTGAAATGCAGACCGAGCGGCGATTCGGTGAGCACCTTGGTCATCTCGCGGCCGCGGTCGGCGCGGTAGTTGTAGAAGAGGCAGGCGTCGCCGGGGCGAATCAGGCCCACGGGCTCCTGGCGGTCATCGACGATAGAGACAGGTTCAATGAACTCGTCGGTGACGCCCTTTTCATAGGAACGCTTGACGGCGGCGAGCGGCACCGTAGATGTTTCGCCGCCGCCGTCGACCATGGCGGTGCGGGCTTTCTCGATGCGATCCCAGCGCTGGTCGCGGTCCATGGCGTAGTAGCGTCCGCAAACCGTGGCGATGCGGCCGATTCCGATGCGCCGAATTTCCTTTTGTAACGCCTCGATGAAACCGGCGCCGCTTTCCGGAGGCGTGTCGCGCCCGTCCATAAAACAGTGCACACAGACGTCGTTCACACCTTCGCGCTTGGCCATTTCGAGCAGCGCGTAGAGGTGCGTGTTCAGCGAATGCACGCCGCCGTCGCCGAGTAATCCCAACAAATGCAGACGGCGCGTTTGGGCGTGCTTCATCGAAGCCAGCAGCACGGGGTCGCGGAAGAACGAACCATCGGCGATCATGAGGTCGATGCGGGTCACGTCCATGTAGATGACACGCCCCGAGCCGATGTTCAAGTGGCCGACTTCGCTGTTGCCCATCTGGCCTTCGGGCAGTCCGACATAGGGACCCGAGGTGTGGACCAGAGTGTTGGGAAACTCGCGCAGCAGGCGGTCGTACGTTGGCTTGCGCGCCGCCGCGATGGCGTTGCCTTCCGTGGCCGGCGAAAATCCCCAGCCGTCCAGAATGGTCAGGATGACGGGCCGGCCCGCCATGCCAGGTACGGAATTCATGACATGGAACTCATTGCCGGAAAGCCTTGCGGCCGGCGTAACGGGCGGCGCCTCCCAACTCCTCTTCGATGCGCAGGAGCTGGTTGTACTTGGCGGTGCGGTCGGTGCGGCTGGCGGAGCCGGTCTTGATCTGGCCGGCGTTGGTGCCCACGCACAGATCCGCGATGAAAGCGTCTTCAGTTTCGCCGGATCGGTGCGATGTAATCGACGTGTAGCCCGCGTCGGAGGCCATCTTGATGGATTCCAGGGTTTCCGTCAGCGTGCCAATCTGGTTGACCTTGATCAGGATCGAGTTGGCGATGCCTTTCTCGATGCCCTGAGACAGACGCGCGGTGTTGGTGACAAACAGATCGTCGCCGACCAACTGAATTTTCTTGCCGAGCTGTTCCGTCATGGTCTTCCAGCCGCCCCAGTCGTCTTCGGCCATGCCGTCTTCGATGGAGACGATGGGATACTGGCGCACCCAATCGGCCCAGAACTGCACCATCTGGGCGGAGGTGCGCTCGCTCTTGTCGGATTTCTTGAAGATGTACTTTTTCTTTTCAGCGTCGTAGAATTCGCTGGCCGCCGGGTCGAGCGCGATGCCGATCTGATCGCCCGGCGCATAGCCCGCCTGGGTGATGGCTTCGAGCACCACTTCGAGCGCCTCTTCGTTGGACTTCAGATTCGGTGCGAAGCCGCCTTCGTCGCCGACGGCGGTGGAATAGCCGCGCTTCTTGAGCACGCCCTTCAGGGTGTGGAAAACTTCCGCGCCCCAGCGCAGCGCTTCCGAGAATTTTTCCGCGCCGTAGGGGACGATCATGAACTCCTGGGGATCGACGCTGTTATCGGCATGCGCGCCGCCGTTCAGGATGTTCATCAATGGCACCGGTAGTACGCAGGCGTGGACGCCGCCCAGATACCGGTAGAGTGGCTGCTGATGCGATGCCGCGGCCGCGCGCGCAATGGCCAGAGAGACACCTAGCAGCGCATTGGCGCCCAGGCGGCCCTTGTTCGGAGTGCCGTCGAGCGCGATCATGAGCCGGTCGATGGCGGACTGCTGGTCGGCGTCCATACCGAGCAGGGCAGGTCCGAGTTCCCGTGTGATGTTGGCGGCGGCTTTCAGCGTGCCTTTGCCCAGGTAGCGGGACTTGTCACCGTCGCGAAGCTCAACGGCTTCGTGCTCGCCCGTGGATGCGCCGGAAGGCACCGCCGCGCGGCCGAAGCTGCCATCGGCCAGGTATACATCGGCTTCCACAGTGGGGTTGCCACGGCTATCCAGAATTTCTCGTCCTACGATGCGAATGATTTCCATAAGTGAAGAGGGGGCTCTACGGGGAGAACCTTCAGCTTAAACGTTTCGCGGGTTCCGGGGCAAGATTCCGGAGAAAAGATTTAGGAATCGTAATCTCTTTAAACGGCTTTGCGCTTGGCGGGCTTGCTCTGGGCGGCCGCGGGTTTACGAGCCGCCGGTTTGCGGCGCAGGAGCCGGTTGACGGAGCGCACCAGATGGGAAACTTCGTGGGAGCTCTTCTGAATCACGGCGTCGGCGCCGGTGGAGGCCTCATTCATCCCCAGCGCGTCCACGTAGCCGGATATCAGGATAATCGGCAAGTCCGGCAACTGCTTGCGCAGGCGGATGATCAGATCCAGGCCGTCCATTTTCGGCATCTTGTAATCGGTAACGACGAGGTCGAACTTGTGTGTGGAAAACAGTTCGAGCGCATCGCCCCCACTGGTGGCGGTGGTAATCCGATGACCTAACTCTTCCAGCACGCTGCGACGAGCGGCCAGACCGTTGGCGTTGTCATCCACTAAAAGTATGCGCGCGTGCGTGGTCGCGAGTGAAGGATTGCGGGCAGCCATGGCGTTGGGAACAACGCGAAGTTAGCAGAGCGCCGCAAGGCGTGTCAACAATTTTGTAACGGTCTCAAAACGCGCGACATTCAGTTCTTGACTTTTGCGTTACAACAGAGCGCCGCGAGATTGTTACCGATTGCCGGTTCGTCATTCCACCTCGCGCGGGGCGGTGTAACCCGGTTTGGCGACGATGCGGTACTTCACCACCTTGCCTTTGTCGTCGGTGACCTTCATCGGCTGGTGCGTTTCCGGATTGATCAGCTCGACCTTGATGCGGCGGACTTTGCCGTCGCGCGCCTGATTGGAGGGGCTATAGGTGAGGACGTAGTTGTTGCGCAAAGATTGAACGATGCTCTGGAAGATGGACGGCATCTCCCCTTCAAAACGAGGGAAATAGCTCATGCCGCCGGTTTCGTTGGCGAAGGTACGGAGCTGGTTGTCGGCCTGCAGAAAATCCATGCGCGCCAGGGAACCCATCATGCCGCGCGCATCGGCCATCTCCCGTTGCGCCTGCAGCAGACCCATGGCGTAGATGGGCACGCCGGCGTCCTGCAAGGCCCGGCGGGTCTTGTCGAAGGTCAGTTTGCTAAAGGTATCCACGCCGGAAGAAATCAGCACGATGGCTTTGCGGCCTTCCGTGTCCTGCATACGCTGGGAGGTTTCCACCAGGGCGTCGTATAAATTGGATTCGGAAAACGCCGGGATGCGCAATCTCTGCATGGCTCCGTTGAGCTGGGCGCGGTCGGTGGTGAAGTCGGTTAGGATTTCGGTGCGCAGATCGTAGGCGATGACCGCGGCGTAGTCGTCCGGCCTCAGCATCTCCAGGAAGCCATACGACGCCTGCAGGGTCTGGAACCATCCCCAGGAGTAGAACTGCTGGAAGGCGTTGGAAAACTCTATGACCATGGCGATCGTCATCGGAGCTTCACCTAAAGAGAAGCCTGAGACTTGCTGGGGAACGCCATCCTCGAGAATCCGGAAGTACGCCTTCGGGATATTGGGGATGAAATGGCCCTTGTTATCGATCACCGCCGTGTCTACGGTCACGGTGGTGGCGTCGGAGCGGAAAGTAGGCCCGTCGGGCGGGCTGCCTTCCTTGCCTTTGCCAAACCTGGATGGAATCTTGGGTTGATCCGGTTCGGTGGCGGCCGGAGCGCTTCCGGTATTGCCTGGCCGGCGGGGCCGTGCCACCGTTGTGCTGGAATCCGACTTGGGACCCTGTTGCGCGGCGAGGAACGCAACCACTCCAAGCGCGCACAGAAACACTGCCACGGGAACGCGGAGAGCTTTCATGCCTAGATTATGACGCAAAAAATCGTGGAGAGTGGCAAGACTGGCCCAGCGGACGGCTAGTTCGGCCGGCGGTCGCGGTCGGAGCCGTGCTCGCGCATATAAACCTGGAACTTCTTCTTGGCCCGTTCGATCTTCCACTGGCGATAGGCGGCCCGGAACGTTCCCATGGCGTCGAAACTTCGCATGCGCGGAGACTTCAGGAAGAGATAGCCGAACAGCATTCCGCCTAAGTGGGCAACTTCGCTGACCGGGCTGGCGGGATTGAAAGAATTCAGGAACGCGATGGCGCCGATGACCATCACGAAGTATTTCATCTTGATGGGGATCAGGAAGTAGAACAGCATCTGCCGGTCAGGCCACAAAATGGCGGAAGCCAGAAGAATGCCATAGATCGCTCCTGAAGAACCGATGGTCGCGACTTCCGGGTTGCCGAACAGGTACGCGCCCAGGATCACGCACAATCCCGCGCCGGCTCCGCAGAAATAGTAGAACCGCAGGAAGCGGCGCGTGCCCCACAAGCGTTCGAACTCGGTTCCGAACATCCACAGCGCCAGCATGTTGAACAGGATGTGGCCGATACCCTGGTGCAGGAACAGGTACGTGATCAACTGCCACACGTAGAGATGCTGGATCACATCGGCAGGCCGGAGCACCGCCAGGCCGAAGACTCCGCGGAGCGCTCCGCCGGCAAAGAAGTACAGCAGAAAAATCGCGACATTGGCAATCAATAATCCGCGAATGCCCGGCGGGAGTCCGCTGGAGGAAAGAAAGCCACGGGCGTAGGAACGGGTTCCGATGGACATGCCTAAATTCCATCATCAGCATAGCATTGGCGCTCAAATCCCGTCGTAAACTGGAACGGATTCCAGGGCTGGGTCTCCAACGGGGGTCTCTAACTCGCATTTCTCACACGAGATTGCTTACGGAGGAGCAGATCCCAACGTGGAGCGGGCTTTAGCCTGCGACGGGGACTTGAGTCCCCGGTTCGAAGTGTGGTTATACCGCTGCGGAGGCTGAAGCCTCCGTTGCAGGCTAAAGCCCGCTCCAC
>SHUD01000022.1 GCA_009697505.1 Bryobacterales bacterium | reverse complement strand
GCCGCATGCTCCAGCATCGTCCCTCCACCGGCGAAAACGCCCCAAAACCGTCAGCGGAAGTTGAAATCGAAAAAAGTCAAAATACCATTCATCCCACTGAACAAACACGACTTACCCAAGGGTCAAAATGCGATAGCCGGACAGCAGTGGGATCTGTTCGAGGACATCAGTGGCAATCCGCTATTTGCCGTACTGCCCCTGACATTCGACATCGCGGCTGAAGTTGCCGCCCTGGGCCCGGCGCTGCGTGACCCCGCCGACCGCGCCATCGTCGCGACGGCTCGCGTGCATCGCCTGAAAGTGTTGACCTCGGATCGGCGCGTGATCGCTTCGCGGCTGGCGCCGGTTGTCGACTAGGCCGTTCCGCACTTCGCGGGTTCACCGCCGTACCCTATAAGAATGAAACTTAGCGATTTGGCCGGGGCGCTCGGTTGCGAATGCCGGGGTGACGGCGCGGTCGAAATCACGGGCGTGTCGGGCATGGAACAGGCGAAGGCGGACCAGCTTACGTTCCTGGCTAATCCCAAGTACGCGCACAAAGTGAAACATTCGCAGGCCGGTGCCATCCTGGTTTCGATTTTCCTTGACGGGATTACGCCCGCCCAGTTGATCTCAACGAATCCATATCTGGATTTTGCGCGGGCACTGGCGCTGTTTTACCAGCCGCCTAGCCCGGCGGCGGGCATACACCCGGCGGCTGCGGTGGCGGCTTCGGCCCGCATTGGCGAGAACGCGTCCATCGGAGCCTTCGCGGTGGTCGGTGAAAACGTGGTGATCGGCCGCAACGCGATCATCCGGCCGCACGTAGCGATCTACGATGGCGCGGTCATCGGTGACGATTTCCATGCCCACTCACACTCCGTAGTCCGCGAATTTTGCCGCATCGGAAACCGCGTGACGTTGCAGAACGGGGTGGTGGTCGGCGGCGACGGCTTTGGATTCGCCAAAGCAGCGGACGGCCGGCACCACAAAATCGTGCAGAGCGGCATCACGGTGATTGAAGACGACGTCGAGATTCAGACCCTGACTTCGGTGGACCGGGCCACGGTCGGCGAAACCCGTGTCAAGCGCGGCGCGAAAATCGACAGCCTGGTGCAGATCGGCCACGCTTGCGTGGTGGGCGAGGACAACATCATCTGCGCGCAAACGGGCCTGGCCGGATCGAGCGTTTTGGAAAAGAACGTACTGCTGGCCGGGCAGGTGGGCATTTCCGGACATCTCACCATCCACGATAACGCCGTCATCTACGCGCAGAGCGGCATCGGAGGTGATGTGGAGCAGGGAGCGGTGATGAGCGGGTCTCCGGCCTTCGACGCCCGCCAGTGGCTGCGCGCGATCACTGCCTTCCAGAAACTGCCCGAAATGTTGAAGTCGGTGCGAGAATTGGAGCGGCGCCTGCACTCTATGGAAGAGGCCGCCGACAAAATCAAATGATCGAACGACATCATGACTACGAAGGGCGCCTGCCGCTGGCGTACCGCAACCAAGAGTTTCTGGATAGCCCGGATGCACGTTCCTTGCGCATCATCAGCGAGTATCTGTATCCGCTCGCGCACTTCCGCAAGGAACGCATTCACGATACTGTCGTGTTCTTCGGCTCCGCCCGCTTGCTGGAAATGGGCCCGCTGGGCCGTTACTATGACGAAGCGCGCGAGTTGGCGCGCCGCCTGACCAAGTGGTCGGACAGTCTGGAAAACTCCACCCGCCGTTTCGTGGTGTGCAGTGGCGGCGGTCCGGGAATCATGGAAGCCGCCAACCGCGGCGCCCGCGACGCCGGAGGTAAGACCGTGGGCTTGAACATCGGTCTTCCCTTCGAGCAGCGTCCGAATCCTTTCGTCACTCCGGAATTGAACTTCGAGTTCCACTACTTTTTCATGCGCAAGTTCTGGTTCGCCTATCTCGCCAAGGGACTCGTGGTTTTCCCAGGGGGCTTCGGGACTTTAGACGAGCTGACGGAAATCCTCACCCTGGTGCAGACCCAGAAGCTGATGAAGAGGATGGTCATCGTGCTTTACGGTACGTCGTTCTGGAAAGAGATCATCAATTTCGAGGCTTTGGTCCGCCACGGCATGATCTCTGGAGAGGACCTGGAATTGTTCCACTTCGCCGACGACGTCGACACGGCATTCCATCTGCTGGAGACGGGCCTGACGGAACATTACGTACAGGCGGAACCGGGACTCCCGGGCATCGCGAAATCGCGGGTTTAGGCCGGGTCCGCGGTAGTGGCTGGTGCCGGTGGTGTCGGGTGCATTAGGATACAGACGTGGGGCCGGAAAATACCAATCCACTCGAGGAATTGAAGCTGCTGGAAGGGCGGATCGACCGGACCGGCGATCTGGCCGGGCTGAAGCCCATTTTTGCCCGCTTGGACGAGTTGGCCCGGCAGCACCCGGCGGATCTTGATGTCCAGTTGGCGGTGAGCGAATCCAAGCAGCGGGTGCTCGCGCGCGGGACGCTGCTGAAACAAGCGCCGCCGGAGCGGCCAATTCCCGTTGTGGCCATTCCCGCTTGGCGGGAAGCTGCTCCGGTAAGCCCAGCTCCGCGGATTCCGCCGCCACAGGCACCTCCGCCGCAAGCACCGCCGACCCGTAGTTCCTGGACCAGCGCGATGGTTCTCGGAGGCATCGCGGGGGCCATCCTCGCGATTGGCGTGCTCGTGTTTTTCGTGAACCAGGCGCGCCGGCACAACCGCGGCGCGGGCGTCGCGGTTCAGGTGGCAACGACGCCTCAGGGAGCCGCGATCCGCGTGAACGGGGAACAGAAGTGCGCCTCCAATTGCGATCTGTCGCTGGTGCCTGGCGACTATCAACTCATGGCGTTCCTGGACGGCTATGAACCCGCCGTGAGCCTACTCACTGTGACTCCGGGCAAGCCTGCGGCCGTCAATCTGGAGTTACAGCCGCAGGCGCAATCGGTACGGATTTTGACGGATCTCCCGCAGGGGCAGGTCACGCTCGATGACCAGCCACCGGTGGATTTACAGGACGGCCAATACGTTTTAAATAAAGTTCCTCCCGGTACGCATGCGATCAAGGTGGCGTCGCGCACGGGCGAAGCCGCCTTCACCGTTGAGGTCGCGGACGCCAAAGCTCCCACGGTTAACGGACCGGTAACGGCGCGCAATCTCATTGCCGTGCTGGTTTCCTCCATCGGCGAGAAGGCGCGCGTGGCCACGAACAATCCAGCCAAGCTGGCGCTGAATGGACAGCCGCAGGCGGACGCCGGGCCTGCCGGCGTGGACTTGACCGGCTTCCGGCCCGGCGTCAATGAAATCGTGGTGGGAGAAGGGAAAGACCAGCGGACGCTTGCGGAGTCCTTCGGTCCCGCGCCCGCGCTCACCGTATTTCTGAAGTCCGATCTGAACATTGGAACGCTCATCATTTCCACGGGCGAAGACGAGGCGCGTGTATTTCTGAATGGCAAGGAATATCCACGCAAGACGCAGCGCGGCCAAGTGAGGATTCCCACGATCGGAAATATCACGGTGCGCGCCGCCAAGGAAGGTTTCGAACTCGCTCCGCCGCAGGTCGCCGATGTGAAGAAAGGTTCCGAAGTCCGCCTGGAGTTCAAGATGCAGCCGCTTCCCCGGGTCGCGGCACTGGAGATCAAGAACGCCACGCCGGGCGCGGAGGTCCTGCTGGACCAGAAACCCGCCGGCACCGTAGCCCCCGACGGAACGTTCACGGGGAACGGCATCGCACCAGGAGATCACACCATTGAGCTGCGCCGCGAAAACTACGTTGCCAAGCGAATGCAGCGCCAGTTCGTCGCCGGGAGAACGGTGGAGCTGGCCGGCGCCGACGTGGTGCTGGCGGCAGCCGTGGGGAGCGTGCGCTTGACGAGAACGCCCGCCGACACCGCGGTGGTTTACCGGCGCGCGGATGAAACCCAGTCGCACGAGTTGCGGGCCAATCAGATGGACCTTCCTCCCGGCAACTATGTGTTCACTGGCCGCGCCGCCGGATACACCGAGAAGACCGAGCGTGTCGCGGTGACCGCCAGCGGAACGCATACCGTGGAATTGGCCTTGGTCCGCGTGGTGGCCGCTGCGCCTCCGCCGCCCCCAGCGCCGAAGATTGCCGGGGTCGGCGATTTCGAAGATCCCAACGCCTGGAGCAAACAGGGTGACTTGTGGACCCACAAAGGCGGCGGGTTTATCCCCTTCAAACTCGCGGCCAACGGAATATTTACGTTCACCATCCGTCTGCTGCGCGGGGGGAGCCTGTTTCGCGGCGGCCGGATTCGCTGGGTGATGCAGTACACCGACGCCAAGAATTACGACCTATTCGAAATGGACCGCCGGAATCTGTATTCGAAGGTCATCATTAACGGCAAAGTCTTCGACCGCGGCAAGTACGAGCACGGCCTGAACGACAGGGAAATGTCGTACACGCTGCAACTGGAAGCGTCGCCGGAGAAGTTGATCCACAGTATCAAGACCGGTGGCCAGTGGCTGGTGCTCGACACCTGGCAGGAACCCGGCCGCAACTTCACCGAAGGCAAGTTCGCGTTCCTGGTGCAGGGCAACGATGAAATCGGCTTGGCGGATTTTAAGTTTGTTCCGCGATAGTTCGTGCCATGTACAACCCAGTACATTTCCGCGAAGAGCGGATCGAAGTGCTCCACCAGTTGATCCGCGAGCAGTCCTTGGCAGCCTTGGTCACCCTGGGCAAGGACGGCTTGATCGCCAACCACATTCCCTTGATCCTGGACCGGGAACCCGCGCCGCTCGGGACCTTGCGCGGACACGTGTCGCGGACAAATTCCCAGTCGAGCGACCTGCTCCCCGGCGTGCAGGCGCTGGCGATTTTCCAGGGACCGTCCACCTACATCACCCCTTCCTGGTATGCCACGAAGAGCGCAACGGGAAAGGTCGTCCCGACCTTCAACTACATCGCCGTGCACGCCTACGGCCCGCTCACAACTTTTGCCGATCCAGCGCGCTTGGAGGCTAACGTCCGCGCGCTGACACAGCAGCATGAATCGGTGTTTGCAGAGCCCTGGAGCGTCGATCAAGCTCCTGCCGATTTCATTCAGTCCCAACTGAAGGGGATCGTCGGAGTTGAAATCCCGATTGCGCGGATCGAAGGCAAATGGAAAGCCAGCCAGAACCGCGTTCCGGCTGACCGGCAAGGCGTGATCGACGGCCTGCGCGACAAGGGCGACGCGGTCAGTCTGGCGATGGCGGAGTGGATCGCGCGCAAAAACTCCTGAGCCAATGGAGGAGCGTGACAAGGGAGCCCAGGCAGGTATGATGTTCTCATGCCGGATGGGGCTG
The DNA here is from genome assembly GCA_009697505.1 of Bryobacterales bacterium. GTDB lineage: Bacteria > Acidobacteriota > Terriglobia > Bryobacterales > Bryobacteraceae > Palsa-187. The sequence goes on along the minus strand of SHUD01000022.1, from coordinate 33,630 downwards.
TGATCGGAGGGTCGGTCGGATTGCTGGTGGCGGGGGGGTTCCTGGCTCACGCCGCGCGCGGCCGCGCCTCTACTGTGTTCGGACCTTCCGTGTATCACGGGGACCGCGCGCGTCCAGCTATTGCGTTGACCTTCGACGACGGACCGAGCGAATCGACTGTGGCGCTGCTCAAGATTCTGGCGCGCCATCAGGTTCCAGCGACATTCTTTATGTGCGGCAAGAACGTGGAACGCCTTCCCGGTGTCGCGCGCGCGGTCGCGGCCGCGGGACACGAAATCGGCAATCACAGCGACTCGCACCGCCGTTTCGAGTTTCGCTCCCCCACTTTCATCTATGACGAACTTGCCCGCGGCCAGAAAAAAATCGCGGCACACACAGGCGTGACGCCTAAGCTGTTTCGCGCGCCCTACGGAGTGCGCTGGTTCGGATTGAAAAGCGCTCAGGATCGCCTCGGGTTGCTGGGCGTGATGTGGGGAATCATGGGTAACGATTGGAAATGGCCCGCGTCGCGTGTGGCCGCGTTACTGCTGGACCGCGCCCGCTACGGGGAAATCATCTGCCTGCACGATGGGCGCACCACGCAGGTTGCCCCCGATGTCCAATCTACGCTGGAGGCGGTGGACAAGATCATTCCCCAATTGAAACAGCGCGGTTTGCACTTTGAAACGGTCAGCCAGATCCTATGCCCGACGAAAACGTAATCGAGCGAGTCATTGGCGTGATTGCGAAGACGCAGCACATGCCGCCCGCGGCGATCGATATCGATAAGTCCTTCTTGGAACTCCAGTTCGATTCACTCGATGGCATGAATATTCTGTTCGCCGTCGAGACCGAATTCGGTATCTCGATCCCGGACGAACAGGTCCCTCAGATCACGTCCGTGCGGCAGATGGTGGAGGGAATTCAGAAGCTGCTGGCTGAGAAGACTGCTTCATGATGCATCGCGTAGCGGTGACGGGCATCGGCGTGATGGCCGCGCCTGGACGCACGCGCGCAACATTTTGGGAATCGCTACGCGAGGGGCGGAGCGCGATCCGGCCCATGACGCTGGTGAATGGGTTGCGGTTTTCCAATGCGGCTGAGGTTCCTGAGTACTGCGCGACCGAATACCTTGATCCCAAAGAAGCCGGCATGCTGGACCGCTTCACGCAGTTCGCGCTGATCGCCGCGCGCGAGGCGGTTGCGGATTGCGGAGTCACGTTCACCGGAGAGCGAACCGCTGTTGTCACCGGCACCTCAGCGGGCGGCAAGACCTGCGAGGACCGCGAGTTTGAGAGCCTCTACGCGCGGAACACCGGCCGCGTGCATCCCTTGACGATTCCGCGCACGATGGCTAACGCCGCCACCAGCCGGATCGCACTCGAGTATGGAATCACCGGACCTTCCTATACGGTTTCCACTGCTTGTGCCTCCGCGACGCATGCCATCGGCCAGGCGTTCTGGATGGTGCGCCATGGGCAAGTGGATGCCGCGATCGCCGGAGGTTCCGAGGCGCCGTTTTCCATGGGTTTCCTAAAAGCCTGGGAAGCCATGCGCATCGTGGCTCCCGACACCTGCCGTCCGTTTTCGCGCGACCGCAAGGGGTTGATCCTGGGCGAAGGCGCGGCCATGTTGATGCTGGAGCCGCTGGAGCGAGCCCGCGCCCGGGGCGCGCGCATATGGGGAGAAATCGCCGGCTTCGGTATGTCCTCCGACGCGCACCACCTGACGCAGCCTTTGGCCGGCGGCGCTGCTCTCGCGATGCGGGCGGCTCTGCAAGATGCGAACGTGACGCCGGAGGCAGTGGGCTACGTCAACGCCCACGGCACCGGAACTCTGGCCAACGACGCGACGGAGGCGCAAGCCATCCGCGAAGTTTTTGGCGGGCGCGCGGAGAAAGTACCGGTCAGCTCGACCAAGTCCATGCACGGTCACGCGCTCGGCGCGGCGGGAGCCCTGGAAGCCGCCGCCACCTTGCTGGCGTTGCACGACGGCGTCCTGCCGCCGACGGCAAACTTCACTGAGGCCGATCCCGAATGTGGCCTGGATGTGATTCCGAATGCGGCCCGCGCGGCAGCAGTGGAGTGGGCGCTGTCGAACTCCTTCGCCTTCGGAGGGCTCAACGCCGTGCTGGTGTTCCGGAAGGCGTCATGAAGCGGCCACCGCCTCACTGGCCCGCGCAAGCGCGGCTTCCACTTGTTGTTGATAACTGGCCAGCAATGCCTCAGTAGCGGCTTCAAAGCGCATGACCAGCACCGGCTGCGTATTGGAGGCCCGCAGCAAGCCCCAGCCGCCGTCGAAGAGTACCCGCACGCCGTCGACGTCGATCACGTCGTGCGTTTTCCGGAATTGTTCCGCGACGTGCGCGACCAGATCGAACTTGGTTTCGTCGGTGCAGTCCACGCGGATCTCCGGTGTCGAGACGGTCTTGGGTAGACCCGCCAACTGCGCCGACATCGGCTTGCCGGAATGGGCCACGATCTCTAGCAGGCGGCAGGCCGCATAGAGCGCGTCATCATATCCAAAATAACGGTCCGCGAAAAACATGTGCCCGGACATTTCACCGGCGAGTTCGGCGTGCTCCTGTTTCATCTTGGCCTTGATCAGCGAGTGTCCGGTCTTGTACATGATCGGATTCCCGCCCAGGCGCTTCAACTCGTCGTAAAGGATCTGCGAGCACTTCACTTCGCCGATAATCGTGGCGCCCGGCTTGCGCGTCAGGATCTCCCGGCCGTAGATCAGGAGCAGCATGTCCCCGTAAATCACTTCGCCGTTCTCATCCACGGCGCCGATGCGGTCGGAGTCGCCGTCGAAAGCGATGCCCACGTCGGCCTTCTGCTCGCGCACGGCATCTCGCAAGTGCTGGAGATTCGCCGGCACGGTGGGATCGGGATGATGATTGGGGAAGCGCCCGTCCATTTCGAAGAACAGCTCGGTGACTTCGACATTGAGGCGTTTGAGAAGCTGATGGATTACCGGTCCGGCGGTGCCATTGCCCGCGTCCACGACTACCTTTATGCGCCGGGTGAAATCGAATTGCGGCGACAATTCATCCAGATACGCGGGGATCACGTCCATGGAGTGATGCGTGCCATGTCCGGTGGCGAAGTCGCGGGCCTCGATCAGGCGCCGGACGTCCTGAATGGTCTCCCCGTGCAAGGAAGCCGGTCCGCATACCGTCTTGAAGCCGTTAAACTCGCTGGGATTGTGGCTGCCCGTGATCATGATCGCGCCGTCGGCTTCCAGGTGCACGGCGGAGAAATACAGGAGCGGCGTGGGGACCACTCCAATATCGGTGACCGCGCAGCCGGCCGATACCAGTCCTTCGAGCAGCGCGTCGCGCAGGCGCGGCGAGCTGAGGCGGCAATCGCGTCCCAGATTCACGCGCGGACCGCCGTGGCGCAGAATGTAGGTCCCCAGCGCGCGGCCCAGATCGGCGACGTCGCCACTGGCCAGTTCGGTTTCGGCGACTCCACGAATATCGTACTCGCGGAAGATGGTCGGTTTGAGCATTACTCTGAAGGTAGCAAAGTGACAACCGTTACGAGTCGCGGCTACTGCGGCGGGCGTTTGCGCTCGATGTCGTCCACGACATGGATCAAGGCATCCAGGCGCTGATCGCTATGCTTCTGAAACTCGCGGATTTCATCAAGCCCCTTGGCGAATCGCTCAAGGTGCTGTTCGATGGATACAACGCGGCGGCTGTGCTCGGCGAGAAGTTCGGACTGGCGGCGTTCAATTTCAGCGACGACGATCAGGGAATCCTGCAGATCTTTAACGGCTTTTTAGAGGTCAGGCATGGTCGTGTCTTGATGGGAACGAACTGCGTTAGACTGCCTTAGGTCTAACGCGTACGGAGACTGTCCGCCGCGCGGTCGTCACATGCCTAAGTGCCCTCCTGTCCTTCAGATCGCATGCCGGAGGTCTCGTGCCTCCTGCCTTGCGTGCTTCTCCGGTAGGTAAACGCCGGCAGCTCGGCGGGGAGAGCCTCGCGCCGTCCGCATTTCCGCTGGGGCCCGTACGTTCCGGGCCGCGTGCTTTTCGGCGCATTCTCTACTACAATGGACCTTCCGGATGGGAGGCAAAACTATGGATATGAAAAAGAACGTGCTACTCAAGATTGGATTGGTGACGGTTGCCGCGGCAGTGGTGGTTGCGCCATTGCTGGTGCGCGCGGCGGAAGTGAAGGCTCCCCGCTATGAAGTGGACATGAATTGGCCCAAGCCCTTGCCGGATATGCAAGTGATGGGCGGCCTCGGCGGAGTTTGCGTGGACAAGAACGATCACGTCTTCGCGCTCAACCGCCGGGATCCACCAGAGGCCGACCTGAACGCGGGACGCCAGGCGCCGGCGATCCTGGAAATCGACACCGACGGCAACCTGGTCAAGTCGTGGAGCAATCTTGAGAACATGGATCCGCGTCTCCATAGTTGCTTCGCCGACAAGGACAACAATATCTGGATCGCCGCGGCGCCGTCTGGCGTGGTGCAAAAGTATTCGCACGACGGGAAGATGCTGCAGCAGATCGGCAAGAAGGGCGTGCTGGATTCTTCCGACGGCACCGACAAGGGGACGCCGCTCAATTCCAACGCCGCGCAGTTCCACATGCCCTCCGGCATTTATGTCGATCCCAACAACGGCGACGTCTACGTTTCCGACGGCGAGGGGGCCAAGAGCAACAAGCGCATCGCCGTGACCGATAAGAACGGAAAGTTTTTGCGCCAGTGGAAGCCGGAAGGCATGGCCAGCGTGCATTGTCTGCTGGTGGCCAAGGATGGCAGCGTGTACGTGTGCAACCGGCAGAACTCGCGCATCCAAGTTTACGACAAGATGGGCAACTTCAAGAAGAACATCGAGCTGCCGTGGACGCCGGTCACGCCCCGCGCGGATGGAAAGATGAAGGAGACGGGCGGCGCCGTGGTGGCGCTGGCGTTCTCGCCCGATGAGCGCCTGCTGTACGTGCTGAACCAGAACAACTCGCGGATCGACATCGTGGAGCGGGAAACCGGCAAGCTGGTCACCAGCTTCGGCCGCGTGGGCCCCTTCCCGGGCCAGTTCATTCAAGCGCACGGCATCGCGGCGGACTCCAAGGGCAACATCTACGTGGCCGAGAACCGCGGCCGCCGGGTGCAGAAGTTCAAACTGGTTTCGCGGTAAGCGGCCATTCCATCTGGGAAAGCCGGGACAGTACACTCTGTCCACGCGCCGATGACGGCTTGGACGGCTTGGGACAGAGTGTACTGTCCCGGTTTTCCCAGGGGAGTGTCAGATATGAAGCTGATTGTGCTGTTCGCGTTGGCGTTCACCTGCGCGCAAGCCCAGTGGGTGAAGTATCCCGAGCCCGGAGTACCGCGGCTGCGTGACGGCACGGTGAATCTCAAGGCGCCCCCGCCTCGCACCCGGGAGGGCAAGCCCGACCTGTCCGGCGTGTGGATGCACGAAATTACCACCGTCGCGGAAGTAAGGCGCCTGTTCGGCGATCGCTTCGAAGCCGGAATCACACTAGCGCCGCCGGGGATGGAGATCGGCACGCAGCACAAATACTGGTTCGATCTTTTCGTGGACTTCAAGCCCGGCGAAGTACAAATGCGTCCGCAAGCCGAGCAATTGATGCGCCGCCGCGCGGCGGAAAGCGATCCGTCGAATGTTTGCGGAGGCACACCGGGAGGATTCTTCAGGGCTGATCTCCTTTCTGAGCCGATCAAAATTGTGCAGGCGCCGCGCATGACCATCATTCTGTACGAAGTCGGCAATTTGCATCGCCAGATTTACACCGACGGCCGCCCCCTGCCCAAGGAATTCGATTTTCCGTCTTTCCTGGGCTACTCGACGGGACGCTGGGAGGGAGACACGCTGGTGGTGGAAACCGCGGGCTTCAACGGCCAAACCGCCCTCGACGCAATGGGTCATCCGCACAGCGAAAAGCTGCGCGTCACCGAGCGCTTCCGGCGCCGCGACTTTGGCCATTTGGACATGGAAATCACCTTCGACGATCCGGTGATGTACAACAAGCCCTTCACCGTTAAGATCCCACACTATCTGGTCCCGGACACCGACATTTTCGAAATGTTCTGTGAGAACGAGAAGGACCGGATTCACTTAAAGAAGAACTGAGGAACCTCGCAAGGCAAGGGGTACGGCGTGCCGTGTTATTCTGGCAGCGCACGTGTTCCGAGGACACCACCGCAAAGTCCGTCTCCTGTTCGGGCTCTCCGATCTGGTTGTGATCGCTTCGGCGTTTCTGCTGGCGTACCAGGCGCGCATCGCTCTGGGTGTCTATACCGTTCCCTTCGAGCACGAATTTTACCTCCTGGCGCCCGTGCGGGCGCTGCTGGTCGGCTGGTCCGCCGCGGCGTGGATCGCGCTGGGGATTTGGTGGCAGATCTACGACCGCATCGATGCCGCGCATCCGCGCGTGATCCTGGCGAACGCGTTCCGCCAGTCTTTGGTGGGCGCCGTCTCCATCGTGGTCTTGGACTTTGTCCTGAAACTCGACCTGAGCCGCGCGTTTCTGGCGCTGTTTGTGGGGTTGACCTGGGTCCTGCTCTCCGTATTCCGGCTGAACGCGGGCCGGATTCTCGGATTGGTCCGCCGCGAATTCTGCACCCCCATTTACATCATGGTCGTGGGCGTGGGCGAAACCGCGCTGCGCATTGGCCGCCAGATTGAGGAAGCGGCGCCTTACGGCATAAGGCTGAGCGGATTCCTGGCGGAAGACGACGCCGCCCCGCAAGAGATCGAATTGGCGGCCCGCTACCCGGTCCGGCCGTTGCCCCAGTTGCCGGAGATGCTGCGGCGCAACGTCATCGACGAAATTATTTTCGCGATGGACAGCCGCCGCATCACGGAACTGGAAGAAGTCTTCCTGATGTGCGACGAGGAGGGCGTGCGGACCCGCGTGGCCATCGATTTCTTCCCGCACGTAAACAGTCAGGTGTATCTGGACCGGCTCGGCACCTCGCCTCTGCTGACGTTTTCGGCGACGCCGCACGACGAGATCCTGTTGCTCGTCAAGCGCATCACCGATATGGCGCTGGGTGGAGCCGCGTTGATTCTGGTGAGCCCCATCATGCTGGCCGTGGCGCTCCTGATCAAGATAACGTCACCGGGCCCCGTAATCTTTCGCCAGACCCGCTGCGGGCTGAACGGACGGAAATTCGCGTTTTACAAGTTCCGCTCCATGTGCCGGGATGCGGAAGCCATGCGCGCATCGCTCGAACATCTGAATACGAAGAGCACCGTGTTTAAGATTCCGGACGATCCGCGGCTGACCCCCGCGGGCCGCTGGCTGCGCAAGTTCTCCATCGACGAATGGCCCCAATTATGGAATGTCGTGAAAGGCGACATGAGCCTGGTCGGGCCCCGCCCGCCATTGCCGGATGAAGTGGAACAATATAAGCGCTGGCAGCGGCGGAGGTTGCGCATGCGCCCCGGACTCACCTGCCTGTGGGTGGTCAATGGCCGCGACGACGTGGACTTCGAAACCTGGATGAGGATGGACATGCAATACATCGATAACTGGTCCCTGGGGCTGGATTGGAAAATCATGTTGCGAACCATTCCGCAGGTGTTAAGTGGACGGGGAGCGCACTAAGTGCAGCTGATACCTACGCGCGACGATGTTCTGGAATTATTGCGCCGGACCGGAGGCCTGCGTCACGGGCATTTCGAATATCCCAACGGCCTGCACGCCAATGAGCATCTGCAAGTGGTGCTCACCATGCGCCACTTCGAGATCGCCAAGATCCTGAGCGTGGGACTCAGCCGGTTGATTCGCGCCAATCCCGAGCTGCGCGCGATGATTCCCGAGCTTTCCATCGTGGCTCCCGCCACCGGTGGATTGCCCGTTGCTTATGGTGTCAGTGAGGCGTTGCGCGCCCGCCGCGTATATTGGGCCGAGCGCGAAGGAGGGGTCGAAGCGCTTCGCTTCCGCCAGTTCCTGGAAATCGAGCCCGGCGAGAAGATCCTGCTGGTGGATGATATTTGCCGTACCGGCGGGAAGCTCACCGAACTCAAGAAATTGGCCGAGGACCGGGGCGGGGAAGTCGTCGGCATTGCCGTACTGATCTATCAGCCTCTGCCTGGCGCTCCGGACTTCCATCCGTTGCCGTTCTATTCGCTGGCCCAACTGGACGCGACTTACTACAAGGATGCCGCTTCGTGTGACCTCTGCCAGCAGGGCGTTCCGGTGGTGAAGACCTGGGTTTGATGAACCGTCGCGCATTCCTACTGGCCTCGGCGGCGGCTTGGCAACCGGCGCGGGCCGCCGAAGGCAAACCCAACCTGCTATTGATCATCGCCGGATCCTGGCGCGCGCAATCGTTGCCCTGGGCGGGCGATGCCGATGTGCCGGCGCCGAATCTGGCAAGGCTCGCGGCAGATGGCGCGGTGTTCCAGCGCGCGTACTCTTGCTATGCCAGGCTGGAGCGATCCCGTCCGTGTTTGCTGAACGGCGTCTACCCGCAGATCGTGACGGATGCCACCTGGCCGTCCCTCACGTCCTTGCTACAAGGCGCCGGATACCGCGTGGCCGCTTTCGGCGCCCGCCAGGCGGACGAAATTGTTTCGTTCATGCACGCCTCCGGCGAGCAACCGTTCTTCGTGGAATGGACCGTGACGGGCAGCGGTAGCGCCTTGATGGAGCGGGGGAGCCTGGACGCAGTTCAACTACGCGATAACGTGCCGCTTGCCGCCGAACGTCAGGCGCGCGAGGACTTGGCGTTGTTCACGGCGCGAGCGCGGACTTGGGACCGCGAGATCGGCGTCGTCCTGGGCGTGCTGGACCGGCCCGAGTTGGCGCGGAACACCATCGTCGTTTTCACCGCCTACCATGGCGAACAGTTCGGTTCCCACGGCGAATTTGGCGATGATGCGGTGTTTGAGGAGTCCATCCGCATCCCGCTCGCCATCCGCTATCCCAGCGTGCTTCGACCCGGAACCCGCAGCGAGGTGCTGGTCTCGCAGGTGGATCTGCTGCCGACGCTGCTCCGCTGGTGTGGAGTGGCGCCTCCGGAATCCGCGCAAGGCCGCGATCTGTCAGCGATCATCGCCGGGCAAGCCGGAGATCGCCCCGACTCCATTTACGCCCAGGGCCGCCGCGCGCAGAAGGACGAATGGCGCATGGTGGTCCAGGGTTACGAGAAACTGGTGGTGGATATGGAAGGAAACGTAACGCACCTGTACAATCTGGCGGACGACCCGTACGAGCTGGTGAACCTGGTTAGCGCCTCCGCGCAGCAGTTGAAACGCGACGCGATGCTGGCTCTGATGCGCGTGTGGATGCGGAAGCTGGGCGACGGCGTGGATGCGTCAGGATTGAAGAAGCGATAGCGCTACTTGTTAGCGGAGGAACCCGGCGCCGTCTCACCCGCGCGGCGCAGCGTCGGCGCCTTGCGTTTTTGTGTAGCTTCCTTATATTCTTCCACGTTCTTTTTTTCGCGGTCGGCGGGGGTCATGTTGGCCCGGCGCTCCTGCTGTTCCTTGCGGTCCTTGGCGGCGACGGCTCCGACGCGGGCGCCCAGGTCCTGTTGATTCAACTCCAAGCTGTCTTCAGTGGTGTCGATGGCTTCGCGCAGAACGAACTCGAAGCGCGCGAAGTCCTTGGGCTTGGAGTCGCGCAGTTTTTCGAGCCGTGCAAGGAAGTCCTTTTCCGCTCCCGCAATGGCTCCGATCCCGACATCGAGCGCCACTTTGCGCCGCAGCGCGTCTTCGGCCACCATGTCCGCTGCTTCGATGATATGGGTGTAGTCTTCCAGCAGATCGTGGACGAAAGTCGCTCGCCCGGGCTTCGGATCGGCGGCGATCTTTTCAATTTCCGTGAGCCGCTGCAAAGCCCAGGTGGAATACAGTTGCAGCCGGTCGTTGGGATTTTGCGCTTCGCGAAGCTGGTTGGCTTCAAAAGGAGTCAGGAAGTCGCGCTTCTGCGCCGGCATGTTTGGCACCAGCACGGGCAGCGAGAGAACCAGCAGCAGGATCGCGTTTCGCATGGCGGGCTCCTATTTCCTCTTCTTGCTCATTAAAGCATTTACCAGGTCATCGTGGACGGCGCTGACCCGGTCGCGGAGCTTTTCCGCCAGTGGGCGATCCTGGTAGCTCATGGCTTCCGCCAGTCCTTCGATGCGGCGGAGCAACTGGCGCGTGGCCAGTTCCGCGCGCTTGAAGTACTTGGGATCGCGCCGCGCTTCCTTGCCGTTATCCAAAAGCGATTGCCACGTCAGTTCCACCGCATCGCCGGCTTCGTTAATCGCAGCGGCGGATTTCTCCGCGTTGCCGGCCTGATATTCCGCGCGGGCGGTGACGAGAGCCGCGCCGGCATACTCCAGGGCAAGCTGGCTGCGCCGCTCCAGATTGGGCTCCTGCCGGACTGACGCCAGATCCGCCGCGCACAATGGCAAGGAGAGCAATGCTAGGGCCAGCCAACGCATCGTCTACTTCTTCCTCATTTCATTTTCCAGAATACGGACCCGCTGCTTGGCCTGGAACTCCTGATCCGGAAATTTGCCCTGCGTCGCGCCCAGGAACTTCCGGTAGGACTCCACCGCCTGCGGACGCTGCTTCAGGCGATCCAGGCACAATGCCCGGAAGAACATGTGGCCCGCCGTTTCAGCACCGAGTGCAGTGACATGGTCGAGAGCGTCCAGCGCTTGCGGATACTGCTCGGTGATGACCAGCACGCTCGCCAGCTCGCTCCAGGCCTCGGCGAAATCAGGTTTGCCGCGGACCACGCCGGCGAACTGCTGGGCTGCGGCGGGCAGCTTGCGTTGATCGCGCAACAGACGCGCGTAAAACATGCGCAATTCCACGTCGCCAGGGGCGTTCTCCACCGCCGGAGCGATTACCGCCTCGGCCTTGGCGGCCTGCCGGTTCTTGACGTAGGCCTGTGCCAAAAGCACGCGGCGTGAGTCGGTGGGCGCCTTCGCCAGCAACGCTTCCAGCGCTTGTGTGCCTTCCGCCAGTTGCCCCATGTTGATGAGCAGGACAGCGTTCCGCTCGGCGGCGGCCGCATCGTCGGGGAACTGGCGGTACAGCGCCGCCGCTTCCGCCGTGCGTCCGCCGGCTTCGTAGAGTTGGCCCAATTCGAGAAGTCCCGGCCGGTACCTGGCATCGAGTGCGGCGGCCTGCTTGAAGTGCGGTGCGGCTTCGTCCAGGCGTTTCTGGCGGGCGAGCGACAGTGCCAGCCCGGATTCGGCGTTGGCCGCGCGCGGGTCAAGCGCCAGCACGTTCGTGAACGCAACCTCGGCTTCGGCGAAGTGGCCGGTATCCAACAGCACCTGCGCCAGGTTGACCGCCGCCGGCATCTCTTTGGGGTTCTGCGCCGCGGCCGCCCGGAAATGGGAGATGGCCCCCGCCGGATTGTTGGTGCGCAGCAGCGACAGGCCCAGGTTTAATTCGGCCTCGTAAAAACCAGGATGCAGTGCCAGCGAGGCTGCATAGTGGGGAATCGCCTCGGCATGGCGGTCCAGCAGGCTGTAGGTGAGCGCCAGTTGAAATTGCGCGGCGTAATCTTTCGGATCGGCCGCGGCGGCCTGCGTGAACAGACTCAGCGCCCGTTCGTATTGCTTGGCATCCAGCGCCTGGTTGCCGTCCTCCACCGGATTGGCGGACTGCGCCAGCAGCGTCAGCAAGAGGAGCCACATATGCCTGCTTTGATTTTACTGATTTACTGAGCTGATTTACTTAGCTGGTTTACTTAATGAGATACACGGAAAAGCGGGTGACCTCCCGGAATCCCATGCGCTTGTAAAGCGAGTAGCCGGCTTCGGTGGATTGCAGCACAATCCGTTCCACGCCGGTTTCGTGGGTCACCTTCCCGATGGCCGCGCGCATGGTGGCTTCCCCGTAACCTTGCCGCCGCCAGTTGGGATGCGTGGCCAAAGAATACACGCCCAGAGTGCCGCCCGAGCGGACCAGCGCCACAATCGATACCGGACGGCCCTCGGCGAGTCCCACGAAGCCGCGGTATTCGCCCTGCCACGCACTGTTACACGTGTAAACGGCCTGCGCGATGCCGATGGGAATTTCGAAAGAAATCGAGGTAATCTCCGTGAACGCCCGCTGCAGCATCGCCTCGCCAACCGGTTCAATTTCGACCCGCGGGAGAGCAGTGAACGGAGGCAGCAGACCCGCGGCCAGCATCCCTGGTGGATGCGAAATAGCCCGCAGGCCGAAGTCGCCAATGACCTGGCGGGCGCGGCGGCGCACGGTCTGATCCAGCAGGTCTTCGCACACCCACAGCGACCAGCGCGGGGTCCGGCTCTTAAAATAGTGGGCGATTTCCGCCAGCCGCTGTTCCAGCGTCAGACCCGTGTCACTAACCCGCCCCTCCATCATGGCGATGTTGAAGACCCCGTAATCCAAGCCCGAGTACATGGCGATGGACCCGGGCAGGGAAGCGATCTCTCCGCTGCCGGTGGCGTAGCCGAAGAAGCGCATGGCCGCGCGCAGATTTTCTTCGACGATCAGGAAGTCATGCATGGCGTCACAGGAGCGTCAGGGGATCCACGTCGATGACCAGCGACGCCGGATTCCATTTTTCGGCATTCGCGAAGCGGCGAAGCTCACCCAGGACCTCGGTCAACCGCTTGCGCGTGGCGGCTTTGAGCAGCATCTGGTAACGGTATTCCTTCTTGATGCGAGCCACCGCCGCCGCCGCGGGGCCCATTACCCGAATGCCTTCCGGGGCCGGTTGCAGGAGCCTTCCCAGCGCGGCGCTGCGCGATAGGGCCTCCTCTTCGCTGCGTCCATGCACCACGATGTTGGCCAGAGCCGCGAACGGTGGATACGTCATCGTGCGGCGGAACTCGATTTCTTTCGTGTAATAAGCCTGATAATCCTGCGCAGCGGCGCAACGGATGGCATAGTGATCCGGGTTGATAGTTTGGATCAACACGATCCCCGGCGTCTCCCCGCGTCCCGCGCGGCCACCGGCCTGCGTCAGCAACTGGAACGTGCGCTCGGCGGCCCGGAAATCCGGCAGGCCCAGGCCCACATCCGCGCTCACGATGCCCACCAGGGTCACATTCGGAATGTCGTGGCCCTTGGCGATCATCTGCGTACCCACGAGGATATCGTAGTCGCCGTCGCGGAACGCCGACAGGATGATTTCATAGTCGCGCTTGCCGGTTACCACGTCGCGGTCCAGGCGCGCGATGCGGGCCCTGGGAAACGCCCCGTGCAGTTCGTCTTCCACGCGCTCCGCGCCCAGGCCCAGGAACTGAATGAACTCGCTGTCGCACTTGGAGCAGCGCTCCGGAATGCGCTCGGAGTAATTGCAGTAGTGGCACAGCATGCGCCGGTCGCGGCGGTGATAGGTGAGTGTGACCGAGCAGTTGGCGCACTCCACGCGCTGGCCGCAGGAGCGGCAGGCGACAAAGCTCGAAAATCCACGGCGATTCAGCAGCAGCATGGACTGCTCGCCGTTTTCCAGGCGGGCGGTGACGGCTTCCAGCAGCGCTCGGGAAAACGTGGCGTGTTTGCGGGTGGCCAGAAACTCCTCGCGCATGTCGATGAGATCGACCCGCGGCATGGGGCGGCGCTCGATGCGTTCGGGCAGGTCGAGTCGCGTGTACTTTCCCTTCTCGGCGTTGTAGCGGGATTCCAGACTCGGCGTGGCGGAGCCCAGCACGACCACCGCTCCGGCGTGGTGCGCGCGCATCACCGCCACGTCGCGCCCGTGGTAGCGCGGCGTTTCCTGCTGTTTGTAGCTTTGATCGTGTTCCTCGTCGACAATGATTAGTCCCAGATGGTTGACGGGCGCGAAGACGCCGGAACGCGTGGCGATCACCACCTGGGCCTCGCCGGAGCGGATGCGGCGCCACTCCTGAGCGCGTTCGGCGTCGTGGAAAGCCGAATGCAGGAGCGCGACTTTTCCAGGGAAGCGCTGGTAGAACTGCCCCGCCATCGCAGGCGTGAGTCCGATCTCGGGTACCAGCATCAGCGCGCCCCGCCCGCGCGACAAAGCCGCGTCGATGGCCTTCAGATACACCTCGGTCTTGCCGGAGCCCGTGACGCCCTCCAGAAGGAAAGCGTGAAACCGGCCGTGGCTCATTGCCGTGCTGATTTCATCGAAGGCGGTCTGCTGATGAGGATTCAGATGATGCGGCGCGCGGATCGGACCGAGCGTGGAAGGCAGCGGCTGCAGCGTCAGACTCACCAGTTCCCGCCGCGCCAACGAGCGGGCGGCAACGCTGGCCTTGACGACGAACGCTTCCAGGTCCGCGACATTGTGCGAACCGGGATGCAGCTCCAGATAAGACAGCAGTTCGCGCTCGGCCCGGGGAAGTTTAGCCGCGGGCAATTTATCGGCTCGCTCACGAAACTCGATGCGCAGCCGCGCCGCCGATGCGCGCAATGGATCGCGTTCCGCCGCGACGTCTTCTGTTTCGACGAAACCTTTCTTCTCCAGAGACTTCAGCACGGCTACCGCATGCGGGACCTTTTGCTTAAGGTAGGACGCGGACAAAGGCCTGGCGTCCAGCATCCGCAGCGCCACTGTAATGGGGTCGCTGGCATCCTCGGACGCCCCCAGATGCAATTGCCGCGCGACATCCCTTCCGGTCTTGGTCAGAGAATAGACTTTGCCTTTCCGGATCTCCCCGGAAAGTGGCGTCATGGCGCGCAGGGTCTCGCCGAACGGAGCGCAATAGTACTCCGTGATCCAGCGGCCCAGGCGCAGCAGCTCGTCATCGAGAACCGGCTCTTCGTCGAGCAGCCGCAAGACTTCGCGGATCGTTCCCTTGGGCGGCGCCTCCGCATGCGTCCGGATCACCACGCCCGTGAGCTTACGGGTTCCGAACGGAACCAGCACCCGGCACCCCGCCTGCGCGCGGTGGCGTAGGGTGACCGGCAAACCGTACGTAAACAGCTGATCCAGAGGGACCGGCAGGCTGACATCGCAATACTCGGGGAGGGAAGCGGGGCCTGCGGGCATAGCGCGAGAAATAGTGGCGGACTGCCTTCCTACTTTCGCATGCGGCCAGGTTTTTCGCAGAAAGACATTTCGCGGGAGAGACATACACGTAACGCCCGGGCTCCTGTATAATCAATAGTGCTGGAGGTTTTTGAAAACATGCGATTAGTTGTCGTTGGGTTGTTGGCGTTGAGCGGAACGGTATGGGCCGCCCCGGAACTCTCGGATACGTTTACCAGCCTTAAAGAGGCTGTGGAAAAGAAAGACGCTCCTAAGGTGAAGACCTTGGTGGCGGAGACCATTAAGGAAGCGCAGGAACTGGCAAAAGAAGCGCAGCCGACGGACGCGGGCGGGATGGAAGCCTGGAAGGGACGTCAGCAGTTTGCCAAAGACGCCCAGTCCTACACCCTCTATGCTCTAGCCGTAACGGCGAGCCAATCCACCGATCCCGCCGTCACCATTGACCTGTCGGAAACGCTGATGGCGCAGGATCCCAAGGGCGATACCGTCGATAACGTCGCTTCGGCCTATCTGGCGGCCGTGGGCAAAGGTGGCGCGGCCAAAGCCATCGCGGGCGCCAATAAGATCCTCGCTGGCCGTCCGGAGAACGAAGATGCTCTCTACGCGGTCGCCAGCAACGGCTTGTCGAGCGCGCCGGGACAAGCGCTGACTGCATCCCAGAAGCTGGTGGCCGTCATGCAAAAGAAAGCCAAACCCGAGAATATGGGCGACGGGGATTGGGAAAAGCGCAAGACCGCGATGATGGGCGCTGGCTACACCTTTGCCGGTGTCGTACAGGGCGCGCAGAACCGTTACGCTGATTCTGATCGGAACCTGAAGGCTGCTTTGCCGCTCATCGCCGGGAATTCGACGATGCTGAGCTACGCGTACTATTACCTCGGCCTGTCCAATTACCAGATGGGCAAGCTGACCTCGGATAAGTCCAAGATGGGCATCGGCGCGGACTACACCGCGAAAGCCGCCGCGACGGCGGGCCCCATGCAGGGAGCCGCGGCGAATAACGTGCAGGTCATGAAGCGCGAAATGGCCGGCGGCCGCTAAACCCTAATCACGAACGGCGACCCGGGGCAGCATCCTGCCTCGGGTGTTCTCTTTTTGCGACAAGATGTCCCGTCAAGGGACACTTCGTCTCTACCAGTTACCGGCAGTTGTTGATTCTTCGAGGTAATTTCGCTTGGCACGCCGCTTGCAATAGGAGAGGCGTGACTTAAGAACAGACCGTTTCTCCGATGAATCCCGTGGCGGCGAATCCAGTTGCGGCATGGCCGGAGGCGCCGCTGGGTCCCATTTACTCCTTCGTGCCAGCAGGCGATGCGCGGCGGGCTCGGGAACTGACGGGTGAGCTTGCGGATGCATTGCGCACCCATCTGACCTCTGAAGCCGACTGCCGCACCGTCCTGCTGGCCGATTTTTTAAACGGCGACCCGCGTCGAACCGCGGCCTTTGACCATCACTTGCGCGGACCTCACGGACGCGGACCCTGGTCTGGCTACCTTCACGTCGCGGCTAGCGGAGGCTGTTTGCGTGATCTCAACCACCGATGAAGTTGCTCTGGAGGACGCCCGTGAGAAAGCCGTTTGGGTGCGCTCTCTCAAGCGCGACGAATGTGCCGGGCTTGTGCTGTTGCCTGTATCCGGAGGCGTCTCAGCGGCGCAAGCGGAACACATAACCGGCTTGCCGGTGTGTACCATCATTCGCGACAGCGCTCACATCCAGCAGTTGGCCGCCTGGATCGCGCAGGACTAGGACTTAGGACTAGATCCCTGGCCCGCCGTTTTCCTTGCGCACCAGTTCCTCGGAAAGAATGATCGCGTCCGCGAGTTCCTTCATCGGACGGCGCAGGCGGCGGCTCTCGTTACGCATCCGCAAGTAAGCTTCTTCTTCCGTCATGTTGTGACGCTTTTGCAGGATGCCCTTGGCGCGCTCCACCGCCTTGCGCATTTCGAGCTGCCGCTTCATTTCGGCGGTTTCTTCCGACAGCCGCGCGTTTTCCTCTTCCAGCAGGCTCTTGGCGATCGCGCTCCCGATTTGCTCACCGATAAACGAGATCACGGAGATCTCTTGCGGAGAGTGTTCGTGCTTTTCGCGGTGGTGGACATTAATCACGCCGATGGCCTTGCCGCGGTTGACGAGAGGTACCGACAAAAACGCCTCATAGGTGTCTTCCACCAAGGTGGGAAAAATCTTGGAGCGCGGGTCCTCTGCTGCCTTTGAACTCAGGGCCACGGGGGATTGATGCTCGGCCACCCAGCCCGTCACGCCTTCTCCGATCTTCATGCGCAGGTTGCCCAGATCGGCGGCGTGCGGCACCAGCGACGCGCGCAATACGAATTCGCCCTCGCCTTCTACCAGGTAAACCAGGCACGCGTCGCAACTGGTGACCTGGGCCGCCAAACTCACAATTTCGCCCAGCATCTGATCCAGGGATAGCGGCGAACTAACGATGCCGCTCACGCGATGTAATACCGATGCGCTAAATGTCTCTGGTGTCATGATTCCAGCTTCCTGGGTCTCCACAGCCGCCATAACTTGAGCGTAAGGGGATCGCTCTGTCCCGGTCCAATCAAAACTTTTGATCGGGTGGATATTCGGCCGCCAGTGCCAGCCGCCAGGCGCCTGCTTCCTCGCTTATAATCAAGGCTGTATGAGACAAGCATGGGTGGCGCAACGCGCCGGCGACTCCAACCGCACGCAGATGCATTATGGCCGTCAGGGCCGGATTACGGAGGAGATGGACTACGTCGCCAAGCGCGAGCGTCTGGATGCCGAAACCATCCGCGACGAAGTCGCCCGCGGCCGCATGATCATCCCGGCCAACGTCAATCACACCAATCTCGAACCCATGTGTATCGGGGTGGCTTCGCTTTGCAAGATCAACGCGAACATTGGCAACTCCTCGACGACGTCGGATATCGACCAGGAAGTAGCGAAACTCCGGCACTCGGTTCGTTACGGCGCGGACACGGTGATGGATCTATCGACGGGCGGCGACATCCCGCGCATCCGCAAAGCCATCATCCAGGAATCTCCGGTACCGATCGGTACCGTGCCGATCTATGAGGCTCTGGCGCGCGTGCGGCGCGTGGAAGACCTCAACATCAACGTCATGCTCGAAGTCATCGAGGAGCAGGCCGAGCAGGGTGTGGATTACATGACCATCCACGCCGGCGTGCTGGTGCAGTACATCCCCATGACCACCCGCCGCGTAACCGGGATCGTGAGCCGGGGCGGGGCCATCCTGGCTGAGTGGATGGTGAAGAACCATCGGCAGAATCTGCTCTACGAACACTTCGAAGACATCTGCAAGATCTTCAAGAAGCACGACGTCAGCTTCTCATTGGGCGACGGCCTGCGGCCGGGCTCGTTAGCCGACGCCAGTGACGCCGCGCAGTTCGCCGAGCTGAAGACGCTGGGTGAACTCACCAAGATTGCATGGAAACATGACGTGCAAGTAATGATTGAAGGTCCAGGGCATATCCCCTTGGATCAAATACAGATGCAGGTCGAAAAAGAGAAGGAATGGTGTTACGAAGCGCCGTTCTACACGCTGGGTCCGCTGGTGACCGATTTCGCGCCCGGCTACGACCACATCACCTCCGCCATCGGGGCCGCCATGATCGGCTGGCATGGCGCGGCCATGCTCTGCTATGTGACGCCCAAGGAACATCTGGGGCTGCCCAACCTGGAAGACGTCAAGCAGGGGCTGATTGCCTACAAGATCGCCGCGCACGCCGCGGATATCGCCCGCCACCGTCCCGGCGCCCGTGACCGCGACGACGCGCTCTCCCGTGCCCGTTTCGCCTTTGACTGGAACAAGCAGTTCGAGCTCGCGCTCGATCCGGAAACCGCGCGGGCCTATCACGACGAGACGCTTCCGGAAGAAGGCTTCAAGGACGCCGCGTTCTGCTCCATGTGCGGTCCGAAGTTCTGTTCGATGAACCATTCGAACAAGACCAAGGAATTCACCGAAGCCGACGCCGAAGCCGTGCTGACGCAGATCGCCAGCGCCGCAAATTAACGGGCAGTCCTGGAGATTCCGCTAGCGTGGAAGTGGCTCCGGGTGGAGCGGGCCTTTTAGCCTGCAACGGAGGCTTCAGTCCCCGATCATTAACCTGCATTTCTCACAACGTCCCAAGGTAGATCAGAAAGAGCCATACCGGAGCCCAGGGTGGAGCGGGCTTTAGCCTGCAACGGAGGCTTCAGCCTCCGCAGCGGTATAACCACACTTCGAACCGGGGACTCAAGTCCCCGTCGCAGGCTCAAGCCCGCTCCACGTTGGGATCTACTCCTCCGTAAGCAATCTCGTGTGAGAAATGCAGGCTAAAGCCACCGTAGCAGACTAAAGCCACCGTAGCAGACTAAAGCCACCGTAGCAGACTAAAGCCCACTCCAACAAACGCCTGCTAGCGATTTCTCTGGGCCGGCCCACTAGATAACGGACAAGCTAACGAACCGGCAACTCAGGCATCGGCACGCGCTGTTTGCCGGCGAAGATCTCCGCGAAGAGTTCCAGCACTTCGGCGTGCAATAGCGTGTTGTCGGCCAGGACATGCTGCCCACGCAGGTTGAGCGGGGCTCCGTGCATGTCCGTGACGGTGCCTCCGGCTTCGCGCACCAGCAGCGCCCCGGCGGCCATATCCCAGGGGTTCAGGCCGAATTCCCAGAAGAAATCCAGCCGTCCGCAGGCGACGTAGGCGAGGTCAATCGCCGCCGCGCCCGCCCGCCGGACTCCGTGCGAGAGCATGGCGAGCTGGTAGTAAAAGTGAACGTTGATGTTCTGGTGCCGCTTGCGGGAAGGGAAACCGGTGGCCGACAGGGAATCCTCAACTCGCGCGGCCTTGGTGACGTGGATGCGCTCTCCGTTTAGGAACGCGCCGCCGCCCAGTTCGGCCTGAAACATTTCATCGCGCGTGGGATCGTAGATCACTCCGGCGATCAACTCGCCCGCGCGTTCCAGCCCCAGCGTCACGTTGTACACCGGGAAGCCATGGGCAAAATTCGTGGTGCCATCCAGGGGATCGACATACCAGCGGTATTCAGACGAGCCGTCGTTGCCGCCGCCTTCCTCCGCCAGGACCGCGTGAGTGGGGAAGTGCTGGCGCAGGCGCTCGACAATCAGCGCTTCGCTGGCGCGGTCGGCCTCGGTGACCAAATCATACGCCCCTTTGAGTTCGAATCCGATGCGCTGGCGGGCGAACTCGGAAATGCGCGCGCCGGACTCGCGGGCGATCTCCGCGGCAATCTCAATAAAAGTTTTCAAGGGGTGTCAGGCCAATTCGTCACGGGATCTGGTCACGGCATTTCGTAAAGATACTTGATGTCCTGCTTGAACAGGAACAGGTTGGGACTACCCTTGCGCGTTAGCCGGATAAAGCGCGCGTCGTAAAACTCGATCATGCCTTCTACTTCCTGATCGTCACTCAGGCGCACGCGGACCGGTACCTGGTCGTCGATCAGCCGTTGCAGGTAGCGCACTTCCTGGAAGGTATGATCGGGAGCTTTGGCTTGGCTGATTTTTCCGGCCACGTTGGAACCAACTTAGGGTAGAACCGACTAGCGCGAGACTTCTCCATAGTAGCCGCTGCGCGTGGAAATGCGCAATTCCCGGCGCTTTGGAATTTCGACACGCACGGTGTGGAACGAGCTATCTCCCACGGGCACACGGGCAGGGTAGTAGCTCAGGAGGTATTGCGTGCGCAGATCACGAAGAATTTCGGCAAATGCCCGGTCGAGCTGGGCTCCGACCGTGGGATAGAAGCTGCGGCCTCCGGTACTGGCGGCGAGGGTCTCGAGCGCATGCTCGCCCGCCGTGTTGCGCCCGGCCGGGTTGGTGATGGGTACCACCACGATGGGATAGAAAATCGCGTCGGCCTTCTGCGCGGCGTCCAGTGCGTCCCTGTACTTCTTGGAACTGGTGGTGTCGCCGCCATCGCTGATAGCCACAATGACGTGACGGCCCTCGCGTTCCCGCAGCGCCGGGGCCGCCAGATAGATCGCGTCGTAAAGCGACGTCCCCGCATCCGGCTTCAGGGTCTTCAGTCGTTCCTCGATCCGCGCCACGTTGCGTGTGTACGTGTTGAGCAGAGTGATCTGATCATTAAACGAGTAAAACGCGGCGGCATCCTCCGGGTTACCCTCGCGCACCAGGGCCTCCAGGAACTTCGTGACAGAGGTGGTTTCATAGCGCAGATCCTTAGCCGTGGAAGCACTGATGTCGATCAGCAAAGCGATCGAAAGCGGCTGCGTGGTCTGGTGCTCGAAGACGGCGATGTCCTGTTTGACGCCGTTGTCGGTGACCGCGAAGTCGCGCGCCTCCAGCGACCCAACCAGCTCGCCGGCCAGGTTCTTCACGGTGACCAGCAGGCGGACCAGCCGCACGTCGACTTTGAAGACAGGTTCCTGGGCGGCCGCGCCCACGGCTGTCAGCAACAGGGCTAGGGTCGCGAAAGTCCGTGTCACGCGCGGGCCGTAGTGACGGCGTCGTCCCATTCTCCGTCCACCCACACTTCGCCATCGGCGAAGTATTCTTTCTTCCACACGGGAACCAGCTTCTTCAGGCGGTTGATGCCTTCGAGGGCCGCGTCGAACGCCGGCTTACGATGCGGGGCCGTGACCACCACGGCCACGCTGGTCTCGCTGATCTCAAGCTTGCCCAGGCGATGCACCATGGCGATGCGGCCGATCGGATACGTGGCCGCAATCTCCATTCCGATCCGCGCCATCATCTTTACGGCCATCGGCTCATAGCACTCGTATTCGAGGAACCGGGTTGCCCGGCCCTTGGTGTTGTTGCGCGCCACGCCTTCGAAGTTGACGAACGCGCCGTCTTCGCCGCGCAGCAACTGGCGGGCAATGGCCGTTCCGTCGATGGGTTCCCGCGTGATCGCGAAAAAATGCCCGGCGGGATCGGCGATGTGCCGCGTGTATTGCGAGCCACCGCTCACCGGAGGCAGAAACGCCACTTCGTCACCATCGGCGACCGGAGCGGCGGGCGACGAAAACTGCTGATTCAGCGCCAGCACGGTGCTCGCGGCCATCTCCTTCAGCTTCGGAAAACGGACGGCGTAATGTTCAAACACCGATCCCAGGGTGCTGCCGGCGGGGACTTCGAGCGAGTCCTCACGGCGACCCACAACGTCACGAATAGCTCCGAAAAACAAGACACGAATAGGCACTGAGGTCATAGTATCAGACTGATTTGCAGGCGGTCCGGTTTCGCAAAAAGAAGATTCCATGTGCCAGCTATAATTGGCGAGCATGGAATCTTCAAGCATCCGGCAGGCCGCCGAGACCCACCTGCGCGTGCGTTACGCCGAGACCGACCAGATGGGCATCGTCTATTACGCCAATTACCTGGTATGGATGGAAGTGGGCCGCGTGGAGCTGTGCCGCGCCGCCGGGATCCGCTACCGCGACATGGAAACCGGCGACGGCGTTCTCCTGGTGGTCGCCGAGGCCAATTGCCGCTACCTCTCCCCCGCCCGTTACGACGACGAAATCCGCATTCGTACCTGGATTGCGGCGGCCAATCCCCGGCTGATCCGTTTTGAATACGAGTTCTTCGACGTGACCACCGGCACGCTACTCGCGACCGGTTTCACCAAACATCTTTTTTGTGGACCAGACGTCCGGCCCCGGAAGCTCCCGGAAAAATATTGGCCCATGTTCGGGATTGCGTAGACAGCGTCTTATATTGAAAGAATGAGCAAGCTGTCGATCCGCGACCTCGATCTCCAGGGGAAGCACGTTTTCATGAGAGTGGACTTCAATGTCCCGTTGGCCCCTGGCGGCAAAGAGATCACTAGCGACAAGCGCATCAAGGCATCGCTGCCCAGCATTCAATACGCGCTCGAACACGGGGCGGCTTTGATTCTAGCCAGCCACCTGGGGCGCCCCAAGGGCAAGCCCAACGCCGAGATGAGTCTCGCTCCCGTGGCCGAGCGGCTGTCGTCGCTTCTCGGCAAGCCGGTTGCGTTCGCGCCGGATTGTGTGGGTTCTGCCGTCGAGGCCATGTTACCCAAGCCCGGAGAAGTGCTGCTGCTCGAGAACCTGCGCTTCCACGGTGAAGAAGAAAAGAACGACCCCGGCTTTTCCAAACAATTGGCCGCGCTGTGCGACGTTTATGTCAATGACGCTTTTGGTTCCGCGCACCGCGCACACGCTTCCACCGCCGGCATGATTGCTTACGTGAAGCAGGCCGCCGCGGGGCTTTTAATGGACAAGGAACTCGAATACCTCAGCAAGGTGACCACGAATCCCGAACGGCCCTGCATCGCGATTCTAGGTGGAGCCAAGGTCTCCGACAAGATCGAAGTCATCCAGAACCTGATGCCGGTGGTCGACCGGCTGCTGATCGGCGGGGCGATGGCCTACACGTTCCTGCGCGCGCGGGGCGAGGCCACCGGCAAGTCGCTGGTCGAAGAAGACAAAATCGAACTGGCCCAGGAGTTAATGGCAGCCAGCGGTGATAAACTCTTGCTGCCTGTCGATCACGTGGTGGCCGCGGAATTCAAGGCCGGCGCCGAATCTCAGGTTGTCGACACGATTCCCGGAGACAAGATGGCTCTGGATATCGGACCCCAGACCATCGCCGCCTATGAAGCCGTCATCGCCGGAGCCCGTACCATCATCTGGAACGGACCCATGGGCGTGTTCGAGATGCCGCCCTTTGACAAAGGTACCGTGGCGCTGGCGAAAGCGGTAGCCGCTTCTGGAGCCGTGAGCGTCGTGGGCGGCGGCGACTCCGAGAAAGCCATCAAGAGCGCCGGCGTGGCGGATAAGATCTCGCACATCTCTACTGGTGGGGGAGCCTCTTTGGAATTTCTTGGTGGGACCGAATTGCCTGGTGTGGCTGCGCTCAGCGGAAAATAGCGGTCAGCCTACTTGGTCTCGGTTTCGGCTACGCGTGGCGTTCCGTCCCAAGGAAGATCCGCTTCATCTACTTCGTAAATGATGGGCCCGTCGAGAAGCGGTATTTCTTCATCCAACGGAGACACACCGCCGGTAGTGCGGCGCTCGGCGCGCTTGACATTCTTCTCTTGTTGCTTTTCCTTCCGCAGTTGTTCCTTTTGCCGTTTCTTGAATGATTGAGGTCCACGACCGGCCATATGATGCTCCTAGATAATGAATTTCCCGGCTTGCCACTCAGGACTGCGCTGGACTCCTACGTCCGCACCAAGAAGGTTGCTAGCACCAACGGCGCGATGGATACGGGCGAAGATATTTCTAGTTTAGCACTTCGGCCGTGGAACGTAACGGGATTCATGCTATGATTGGAGTCAGATCTGCTCCCTCCTTAGAAGAAGTGCAAGCGGTTCTCTGACCTTTCCCCCAAACCTTTAATGAATAAATTTTCCGATTTCCCTCTGGGCTCAACGCTACAGAGTAATTTGACCCGTAACGGGTTCTTCGTCCCGACTCCCGTGCAAGCCCAGGCGATTCCGCCTGTGCTGGAAGGCCGCGACGTCGTCGCCACTGCCCAAACCGGAACTGGCAAGACCCTTGCCTTTCTCCTGCCGATTATCGAAAGGCTGACCAGCGACAAACCGGCCGGCGACAAACCCACGGGCGCTGGCCGCCCGCATGGCATCCAGGCTCTGGTTCTCACGCCCACGCGCGAGTTGGCGATTCAGGTGAGTGAAGCCGCCATGAAGCTAGCCGCGGGCTCTACCGTGCGTACCGCAACTGTGGTTGGCGGCATGAGCGAATCCACGCAGCTACAGGCCATCCGCAGAGGCGCACGGATCATCGTGGCAACGCCCGGCCGTTTGTGCGATTTTCTGGACCGCAAGCTGGTGGATCTCAGCGGCATCCGCTTTCTGGTGCTGGATGAAGCCGACCGCATGCTGGATATGGGTTTCCTGCCCGCGATCCACGCGATTCTGAAGAAGATTCCGCCGTCCCGGCAAACGCTGTTTTTCTCGGCGACGATTGAAAAGTCGGTGGCCCATCTCATTGGCTCGCACGTCACCAATCCGGTCCGCGTGGCCATCGGCGCCACCAGCAAGCCGGTGGAACAGGTCGACCTGCACGTGTATGAAGTGGATCAGGACTGCAAGCTCAGCCTGTTGAAGAAGCTGCTTGATGAAGAGCGGGGTTCCTTCCTGGTGTTCGCGCGTACCAAACACGGTGCGGACCGCTTGGCGAAGAAGCTGGCGGCTCGCGGCGTGGATGCCGCGCGGATTCACGGGGACCGCACCCAGAACCAGCGGAATCAGGCGCTCGCCGGCTTCAAGAAGGGCGACTACCGGGTCCTGGTCGCCACCGATGTGGCCGCGCGCGGGATTCACGTGGACGGAATTGCTCACGTCGTAAACTACGACCTCCCGCAGGTCCCCGAAGACTTCATCCATCGGATCGGGCGCACGGCCCGCGCGGGCGCCCGGGGAACGGCATCGACGTTTGCCACGCGCAGCGAGCGCGGAGAAATCCGGCAGATCGAAAAGGCGCTCGGCGTCCGCTTGATGCCGCGTCAGGTTGGCGCGGATCTGGCCCGCGAGGAAAAGGCTCCGGCATCGAAGACCGTCGTGATCCCGATCAAACACCACCAGCGGCACGGCACTGCTAAGTTTGAGCCGCGCCGTCGACGGGCGTTTAGCGGCCGCCGGTAATTACGGCGCGCCAATTATAACGCGCCCATTACAGAACATCGGCAAAGCCGCGCTTCAGGTGCCGGAAGAACAGGCCTCCGGCGACGAATACGACCACGGAATACGCCGCTAATACGGCAAGCTCTTGCGCTGCCGGCCAGTGCGTCGATAGCAACCGCTCCCGGTACGCCCGCACCAGCCACGACATCGGATTGAGCTGGACCAGCCAGCGGAAGCGCTGCGGAATCTGCTGCTCCAGAATCATGATGGGCGTGAACCAGAACCACAAGGTCATCACCACGGCCAGGATCTGGGCAGTATCGCGCAGATACACGTGAAGGCTGGCCACGAACCATCCCACTCCCACCGCCAGCAGCCCGACAAACACCATGTACAGGGGTAGCAGCAGGATCATCGGGCTGACGCTCCCCAGGACCACAAGCGACGCCACCACCACCAGCGCCAGGGCGATCAGATGGTGAATGAGCGAGGAAAGAAAGATGGAAACCGGCAGGACCTCGGCCGGAAATACCGTGCGCGTGATCAGGTTCGCCTGCTCCACCATGCTGGGCGCCGAGCGCAGCACGGTTTCCTGAAACAGGAGCCAAGGCAGCATCCCGCAGAATAAATACATGACGTAGTTCTGCGTCAGCGCGCCTTCCGGCAGCTTGACCTTGAGGCAGACTTGAAAAATAAAGGTCCAACTCAGCAGCAACACCAGCGGATGAACCACGCCCCAGATCCAGCCCGCGGCGGAGCCCACGTAGCGCTGCCGGAAGTCGCGGCGGACCAACTGCGCCACCAAAGACCGCTGCTCGATCAGGTTACGCACAAAGTGCCGGCCGGGAATGCGATTCACGATAAGAGTGTAAACTGATCCTGTGCGCTTTGTCACACACCGCACGGCGCTCATCGCACTCTTCACGGCCGCCGCCGGAACGCGAGCGTGGCCCCTGGCCGCTGCCGTGCCGCCCGCCGAGGAGCTGGGGAAGCTGAATTACGACATCGAGTGGCGTCTGATTCACGCAGGAACCGTAGTCATCGAGGCCGGCGAATCCAGCGGGCGCGTGAAGATCGATTCGGCGGGACTGGTTTCCACGCTCTTCAAGGTGGACGACACGTATACCGTCAGCTACACCCAGGGTTTTTGTGCCGCCGGTACCCTGCTCGACGCCAGGGAAGGGAAGCGCCACCGCCAGACCACGGTCACCTACGATCGCGACCAAGGTGTGGCGATGTTGACCGAGCGCGACCTGATCAAGAATGAGGCCAGGGCCTCCGCGCAGACCGAAATTCCGCGCTGTGTGCATGAAGTGCTCGGCGCAATCCTGACTCTGCGCGGGACTCCGCTGGAGCCGGGACAGTCGAAGCAGGTCCCCATGAGCAATGGCCGGCATTCGGCGCAGGTGCGTGTGGACGCGCACGAGCGCGAAGAGGTGCGCACTCCGGCGGGCGTCTTCAAAACCGTCCGCTACGAGGCGGGCCTGATGAACGGTGTGGTATATCAACGCAAGGGCAGGGTGTTCGTGTGGTTGACAGATGACGAGAAACGGATCCCGGTGCGGATTCGCGTGCGTCTGTCGTTCCCCGTCGGGACAGTGACGCTGCAATTGCAAAAAGAGGAATCCAAATGAGTGTGCGTATTCTTCCGCTCGTGCTGTTGACACTGGCGGCGCCCATGGCGGCGCCAGCGCAGACCCCGCTTCTCACCGCGCCGCAGTTCAACGAATTGTGTTCGCGCCTGGGCTCGCTCATGGAGGCCGGCGGCGTGGCCATCTCCGATCTGCAGCGCGCCGCCGCGCCGGTCATCGAGAATACCAGGCAGAATTGCATCCAGTTGCGGGTCCGGCCCGGGCGTGGCGAGGCTACGTATTCGTTGCTGACGAACCTGCGCTCCTACCTGGCGCTGGCGGATTCCGTGCCCAAGCCGTTCCCGTTTCCCGAGGCCGCGCAGAAGCAGTTGGCCGAACTCCGTGACGACGCCACGCGGCTGGACACCCACTTCCGCGCGCTACTGGAGAACCGCGAGCGGCAGCTTCTCACCCCCGACCCGGCGAATCTGGAGCGCTACGCCGAGGCCAATCGAAAGCTGGGCAATCCGTCGCCCTCCAAGCCCCGCGTCATCTTTTTCGGAGATTCCATCACCGATTTCTGGCGTCTGAACGAATACTTTCCGGACAGTGATTACATCAACCGGGGCATTTCCGGACAGACTTCGGGACAGCTCTTACAGCGATTTAAGGCCGATGTGATGGATCTGCACCCGCAAGCGGTGGTCATTTTGATCGGGACCAACGATCTGGCCAGGGGCGTGCCGGCGGCTGCGATCGAAAGCAACAATCAGATGCTGGCGGACGTGGCGGCGGCTAATAAGATCAAAGTCATCGTCGCGTCGTTGTTGCCGGTGAGCGATCACCACAAGGACCAGGATCCGGCCTACGAGCGCACTCCGCAGCGCCCGCCCGCTTCCGTCCTGGCGATCAACGAGTGGCTGAAGATGTTCGCTTCCCAGCGCGGCTACGGGTATCTGGACTACTTCTCGGCGACCGTGGATCCCACAGGTCAATTCAAAGAAGACTTTTCCGACGACGGCCTGCATCCCAACGGCAAAGGCTACCGCGTGATGGCTCCTCTGGTGGCCGCCGCCATCGACAAGGCGTTGGTGCCCGCATCGCCCGCCCAACAGCAACAGCAACAACAACAGAAAAAGCGGACGTTTTCGCTGTTTGGCAAGTAGCTAATGGATGCAGCCCAGGAAACCTCAGGGCCCGGAATTTGCGTCTATCATAAAAGTAGGCATGAAACGCTGGTTACGGTTGTGTCTGATGGCTCTTTTCGCCATCGCCGCGCAGGCACAGAGCAGACTGACGGTGGACCAACTGGTCAGCTTCGTCAAGTCTTCCCTGCAACTGCGCCACGACGATAGCCGGATTGCCGCCTACATCAGGAAGAACGTGAAACTCTCCAACCGCCTGGACGCCCGCGCCGTGGAGGACCTGCAGGGAATGGGCGTGGGTCCGCAAACCCTGGCCGCGCTGCGCGGTTTGGTCACGGAGTCGGCCACGCTGGCGGCGCCCGCGCCCGCGCCACCCAAGCCCGCCGCGCCCGCTATCCCCCCGCCGGACTCCATCGAACAGAAGCGGATTCTGGCGGAAGTCACCGAAAACGCCCGCAGCTACTCCAAAAGCCTGCCCAACTTCATCTGCCTGCAGGTCACCCGCCGTTACGGCGACAACAGCGGTCTGGAAAACTACCACTTGTTCGACACCATCGCCGAGCGGTTGACCTATTTCGAGGAAAAGGAAGACTACCAGGTGGTATCCGTGAACGGCGTTCCAGCGGCCGGGGGAACGAAACACCAGCAACTGAACGGAGCTACATCGTCAGGTGAGTTCGGCACCATGCTGAAGGAAATCTTCAACGCGGAAACGCAGACGGAATTCAATTGGGAACGCTGGGCCACGCTGCGCGGGCGGCGCATGCACGTGTTCGCGTTTCGCGTGCGGCAGGCGAATTCCAAATACACCATCTACGCGGAATCCGTGAAACGGACGGTGATCTCCGGCTACCACGGGCTGGTCTACGCAGACCGCCAGACCAAGATGGTGATGCGCATCAAGATGGAGATGGATAACATGCCGGTCGACTTCCCGATTCAAGCCGTGGATCTGGATTTGAATTATGATATTGCGAAGATTTCCGGAAGCGAATTCCTGCTGCCGCTGAAATCGGAAATCCGCTCGCGGGAAGGGAAGTTCCTGGTGCGTAACGAGGTCGAGTTCCGCCTCTACAACCGCTTCGGCGCCGATACCAGCATCCAGTTCGGCGACGTGCCCGACGCGTTGCCCACCGACAGTATTAGCGAAGAACCGGCTAAGTAGTCTTGGCGGCCCCTTAAGCCGCTCAGGCCACGCGGAGCTCGGCGGTTCCGCCGCGTTTCTTAGCTTTCACCACAATCTCAACATCGTGCCCCAGCGCGACTAGAAAGCGCATCAGACGCTCGACCGAATAGCCCCGGAACTGGCCAGCCAACATCGCCGAGACCTTGGGTTGATCGATGCCCATAAGTTGCGCCGCAGCCGCCTGGGTCAACTCCCGTTGCTGGATGATCCGGTCGATCTTCACCGCCAGTCCCGCTTTGACCAGATGTTCCTCGGCATTGGCAAGGCCAAGGTCAGCAAAGACGTTGCCCGAGCTAGCCTCTTGTTCAAGAACTTTTCTTTTCAGCATTCTTCACCTCACTGAGCAACTGTTTGAGCCGCTGCCGGATCAGTTGAATCTCCGGCTTCGGCGTGGCGACTCCCGCTTTGGATTTCTTCTGAAACGCATGGACCACGTAAATCGTATCGCCGATGGAGACTGTATAGACCGCCCGGTAGGTTCCACTTGCATCATTGGATCGAATTTCCATCACGCCACTGCCAAAGCCATGCAACGGTTTGGCGCTGGCGCTCATCCCGCCACGCTGGGCGAGGTACAGCGCATAGCCGAAGTCGTACCGAATGGCGGCTGGGAACGCCTTGACGTTGGACTTGGAGTCGGCGAGCCACGCGAGCCTTGCATTCGTTGTTATACCCATATTGGCATATTCGGAATGGCTGATCAACCCATTCCGCTGGAGCCTCCTGCCAGGAAGGTGCTATCGCTTGTAGAATCACGTTTGTGGCCCACATATTCATAAGTCATGTTCATGAAGAAGCAAAGTTGGCGCGGGCGATGGCGGCGTTCCTCAAGGCGTTTTCCTTGGAAGCTTTTCTTTCCAGTGACAACTGGCAACTTCGTGCTGGTGAACAATGGTTTCAGCGGATAGAGGACGAACTTCGATCGGCGACGATAGTAGTGCTGTTGCTCAGCAAGCGCTCGGAGATCCGGCCCTGGATTAGCTTCGAGGCTGGTTGGGCTTGGGGTACGGGCCCAAAAATTATCCCGGTTTGTTTCGGTGGATTGACGAAAGGCTCATTTCATCAGGGCGATTCGGTGTACTGGAAACCAGCGTGATCGGACCGATTAGAGCATGAGGAGCACGTTTATGGGTAGGCGAAGACGCGATTGAGTGGGCGGTAAAACATGCCCAGAGGGACGCATTGCCCGCTGATAGCACCAGCGAGGAGCCGGCTAAAGAATTCTGGAGCGGGAGACGGGAATCGGACCCGCGACCAACAGCTTGGAAGATCGACGTTGGATTGTACACAAAAGACTTAGTCGTCTACGGCGTTGCGTCTTGGCTATCAGAACCCACGTAATTTTGCCACTTTCATAAATCACGCCGCGCTCTGGAGTGACGGTGGAGTGATGGCCAGCCGGTGTTTTTGCCGGCTGTCACTCCGCCACGCTAACGGAGTGACATGCCGCGAAGGGCAGTCATGCCTAATTATTTTCAAAATTCTCTATGGTCAGCTTCACACAATTCGTACGCCCGGAAACTCCCGCGCGCGGAATTATCTCCGAGCGCGACCTCGACATCATCGAGGCGATTTTGCGTTATCGCTTCTCCCCTACTTCGGAGTTGGTCCGTCTCGTTGGTGGCAACCATGTCGTCACCATGCGCCGGTTAAGGAGGCTCTGGGAAGCCAGCCTCATCAACCGTTTCGCCTTCCCCGGCATTCGCAACCACAGCGAATTCGTCTACTACTTGGATCGCCGCCAAACATTGGAGCTGCTCGTCGAGCGCCAGCGTTTGCCAGAACTCCACGGCCAGATGGAAGACGAAGTCCGCATGAACCGCGAGGCCGACTATGCGGGAGCGGCAGTCCGGGGCCAGCACATGAAATTAGGATTCCTTCGGCACAGCCTGATGATTTCGCGCATGCACTTCATGCTGGAAATGTCCGCACGTCCCACCACTTTCAGCGTGGAACTTGCTGATTGGCGGCAGGGTGCCGAGCTCCGCGGCCACAAGGTTAAAGTCCCGGAGATCGTTTCGCGCCGGGTTGAGGGCACTAATGAATACAGGTGGGACGAGCACAATTACCGCAAGTTCCGCCTGCCCGTAGAGCCGGACACAATGTTCAGCCTCCGATTCGCTGACAACCGGGTTTCTCACTTCTGCTATGAAGCCGACCGCGGCTCCATGCCCATGGCCGATATGCTCAAGAAATTCCGCGCCTACTACCACTTCATCAAGCGCCAGCAGAAACACAAGGAAGCGTTCGGGGTCCATCCGATCCGCGCCGTGCTCGTGGAAACCACCGATGAGCCCCGCGCCCGCAAGCTGATGGAACTTGCCCAGCACCCCGCCGTCATCGGCGAAGGCCATCGTTCCGCGCTGTTTTGGTTTGCCATCTCTCCCCTATTCGCTGACCAGCCGGAAGGGGAAGGGCATTCCTATTATCTCGATCAACCCCAGCAGCTTTTCAATCCGATATGGGCTCTGCCGGATGGGAGTATGCACCGGCTAGGCGATGCGGAAAACATACCTTCCGGTACAAGACCTTGACGGCATCAGCCCCTCTGCTATGCTTGCATTAGAAGTCAGTAATCCTGACTTCCGGAATTAACATCAAATTATGAACCCCACTGCCAAAATCCAACATAAGGGACAGGTGACCATCCCGACCCGCCTCCGTAACCAAGCCGGCCTGTCTAAGGGCGACCTTGTGGAGTTTTCCCTTCAGCGCGGCAAGATTGTCATCACGCCCAAAATCGTGATAGACCGCTCCCAATTCCCCAATGCAGACGATGAGTACACGCCCGCCCAGCGCAAAATCATCGACGCACACCTGGCCGAGGGTCTGGCCGACATCAAAGCCGGTCGCACATACGGCCCGTTTGCCAGCCATGCGGAATTTATTGCCTCCTTGCACAAGGAAGCCGGTAAGCTCGGCGGGAAGAAAACTAAGCGCTCCGGGCGATGAAGCTCGATTTTTCCCCACACTTCACACGCAGCTACCAAAAGGCACCGCTGTTTATCCAGCGAGCCTTTGACAAGCAATCTCTTCTACTCCTCCACAGCCTCCGGCATCCGTCCCTGCGCGCCAAGAAATACGACGAAAGCACTAATAGGTGGCAGGCCCGTGTCACCAGGGATTGGCGTTTTTACTTCCTCATCCGGGGCGACGTTTACTACCTCGTGGACATCATCCCCCACCCCAAATAAAGTGTTTGATTTACACTCCTCACCGGCTCTTGGCCGGTGATTTTGTTGCTCCACACAATTCGTGAAATGACGCATGAAAGGAATTTCAACATGCGTAGGTGGTATCAGAAAGGTAGTTTGCAGAAGAGAAAGCATCGACGATTCAATGTCTGGGTGGCGTTATGGTGGCAGGACGGCCATCGGCGTTACCGGACTCTGGGGCGTTGTTCCGCAATGTCCCAGGGTGAAGCCCGGTTAGCGCTCGATGCAATCATGCGCCCGCTGAATGAAGCGGGACAGGGACGGGTAGAGAAACCGAAGTTCACGCTTCGTGAATTTGTGACTTCGAAGTATCTGCCGTTTTGCGACAGGAAGTGGAAGGAATCGACGGCCAAAACCACAAAGCAGCGGATTGAAAAACTGTTGCTGAGTGACATGGGAGACCGTCCGATGGAGGCATTGGGGCGTGAGGACTTGCAGGATGTTCTTGAGCGGCAGGTCGCTCGTGGACTTTCGGCAAGCGTCGTGTCTCATCTCCGTTGGGATTTGCGCTCCATTTTCCAGCTTGCTGTGGAAGATGGGGTCGTAGACCGAAATCCGGCCACATCATTGATGACGCCAAGTAATGCAACTCGCTACGAAAAAACAGTGATGAGCAAAGAAGACGTGGTGAAGTTGCTTGGCGCGCTTGACCTGAGAGAACGTCTGATTGTTAGACTGGCAATCTTCGCCGGCCTTCGTCCAGGCGAAATCTTTGCGCTAAAGTGGGGCCACGTCAAGAATGGTAGTGTTTCAATCGAGCAGCGAATTTACGATGGCAAGATTGATACGCCGAAGACTTACCGGTCCCGGCGGATTGCTGCATTGACGCCGATGATCGTTGCCGAGTTTGACGCCTTCGGGACAGTACCCTCCGTGCCAACATCGATGAGACAGAATCCGCGGCCATAATTACAGAGCAGGGCGGCCAGGAGAATCATCGTGAGCGAAGCCAAGATAGCGATTCCTTTTGTAGCCAGTTCGCCTGATCCGGAGGTGTCGGCCAAGGCGCAGCGGCG
>SHUD01000021.1 GCA_009697505.1 Bryobacterales bacterium | reverse complement strand
AGATCCTCGTTACCGGTTCTACTTCCAGTTCGGGGCGGACAGCGGATGATGGGGGTGGGGTCGACTACCTCATTCTGCCAACCGCGTTCCGAGACATTCTCTGCTCTGGCTTTGACTATCAACTCGTACGCGATGCCTTGATTCAGAAGAGGCACATGGAACCTGGGCCGGATCTAGGGCATCCAGGGCAGCGCCAGCTCAAGTGCGCTGAACTAGGGCGCATCTGGGTATACGTCGTACGTATGCCTGACGGACGCCTCACGCCATCCTATATGGTCGCAGAGAGTGCTAGTCCGGGCGAGGCACGAATCTGACAAGGTCGATCGGACTCGGTGCGGGCTAAGGGCCCGGAGTGTCGCCCCCAGCCTGCACCAGTGCACCGGTGCACCACAGCAAGAAAGGCATTTTGAACCAGTCAGTCCCATTCCCCGGCGATGGAATGGATTAGCAGGCATGGGTAATCAATATTAATAATCATTCGCGAAAACTTAAGAAGTTAATGAGAGTCGGTGCATCGGTGCATTCAGAATGACGAAAACGCGTCGGTGCACTGGTGCACCGGTGCACGCAAACACTCCGCCGTGGGCGCACCGCGCGCGCGAGACGCGTGTCCAAAAGATCAAGGAGAACATCATGGCAGGGCAACCAATCAGGCGAGCCTATGAAGCGAAAATTGAGAAAATCGGGATCCAGAACATCCTACAAAGAGTGGAGAAGGGGGAAACTCTCAAGACGATTGCGCAGGACCTCGGGATGTCCCGAACCTTCCTGTCGACGTACTTGAATCGCGACGCCTACACCGCGGACGCCTTACAGCTCTGTAGAGCTCTCGCAGCACGCGCACGACTGGCAGCTTACCCCATGGGTGTGGGGCGGTCCGGAGTTCGTCATTGGATTGAGAGTGCGCCTGCACTCCACTTGGCAGCGCTGAAGCGATTGAGGCGAGAGGCGCTCGGGGAGCCTGTCACGGCTGTTCAAGCGCTGCTTAGGCGCAATACAGGGGCATGAGGAGGGTGTCAGAAGCCGCTCAGCGACGGAGCAAATAACTGTGCGGTCCGGCAGACTGATTTCACTTCGTGAGTGAGCAGCACGGAAGATCAGCTGAAGAGGGGTGTCGCTCCATGTCACACTTCGGGCGCTCCAAGGCTGATCATACTTAGCCCCAAGTACTATTGCTTGGTGCCAAAGAAGAATGCGATAACCGTGGCTGAGCAGGAAGCACAGGCGGCAAGCACGCACGAAGAAGTATTCCCATCAGCAGCTAAGCGAATGGGCAAGCAAGGGCGGGTACCCAAAGGACGCCCGCGTAAACCAGGGAAGAAAGGTGGCAAGTGAATGGCGGTCTACAAGCGGGGAAAGATCTGGTGGTACAAATTCACCTGGAACGGTGAGCCGATTAGGGAGAGCACAAAGCATACGAACAAACGCGTAGCCGAGCAAGTGGAAGCTGCGCACAAGACTGCGCTTGCGAAGGGAGAGGTCGGTATCCGGAAGCGCATGCCAGTACCGACTCTCGCGGGTTTCAAGGATCAGTTCACGCAGGCAATCGAGGTGCGTTGTGCCGCAAAACCTCGAACGGTGGCATTTTACAAAGAAAAGCTCACTCGTCTGCTGGAGTATCCGGCGCTAGCGTGCGCCCAACTCGACAAGATTGACGAGGCCCTCATCGAACGCTATGTCCAGGAGCGGCGTAGGAGGGTCGGTCCCGCAACTGTCAACCGACAACTCGCCACCCTTCGGCGAGCCTTGCGGCTAGCGCAGGAGTGGAAGATTATTGACCGCGTCCCGCGGATCCGCTTGCTTCCGGGCGAGCGCGTGCGCGATTTCGTTCTGACGCGCGAACAGGAGAAGAACTATTTTGCTCTCGTCGCCAATCCACTCCATGACGTGGCGATTTTGATACTCGACACTGGGCTGAGAATCGGAGAAGCCCTTCTTCTGGAATGGACTGATGTCCACTTAGATGCCGGCGTGGACAGCCGCTTCGGCTACCTCCGAGTGCGCGATGGCAAGTCACGCAACGCGAAGCGTGCTGTGAGTCTCACAGGCCGAGTGAAGGCCATGTTGGACGAAAGAAGCAAGACCGCGAGTTGCCCATTGGTGTTCGCCACAGTGAGCCACGGCCCGTACCGTGGCACTTACTTAAACCGCCTCCACCAGAAGTCGCGCGAGACGCTGAAGTTGCCTAATGATTTCGTGCTACATTCGTTACGACACACCATGCTGACTCGACTAGGGGAGGCTGGCGTGGATGCATTCACGATCATGCGGATTGCCGGACACAGCAGTATCATGATGTCACAGCGATACGTTCATCCCTCGTCAGAAGCTATGGGGCGTGCTATCGAAAAACTCGAGGCGCAAAACGAGGTTGCGATGCGCGGGGTGGGCACAATTCTTGGCACAATGAGTACAGAGCCTACTTTTGGGGTTGCAGATAACCAGTTGCAATAAAACGACTTGGGCCCTTAGCACAGCGGTTAGTGCAGCGGACTCATAATCCGTTGGTCGATGGTTCGAATCCATCAGGGCCCACCGGACTTTTGAAGAACTCGCGCAAAACGGACCGCGACCGCGTCACCTTGCTGATGAGAGTTACTTAGGGGTTGGTGCCGCGGATCGCGGCCTTTGCGCTTCTCGGGCCCCCTGCCCCCGCTCACTTTTTCAGTTCCGAGTACAGCATGCGGACGAAGCGGTCCGCGCTGGTGGTGCCGCCCACCGCGCCGAGGGCTCCGGGGATCTTGGCATCGTAGGCGGCAGTGGGTTTGGCGGCGAGCACTTCCTGCTCGGTCTTGCCCTGCTGGATCAACTGCCCCACCTTGGACCGCACGTCCAGGATCATGTTGCGGTAGGGAACGATGTCCTCTCGCTTGATGATGGTGCCGTGGCCGGGGATGAGCTTGGTGTTGGGGCCGGCGATCCTCATCAGGTAATCCAACCCCTCCAGCGCGCCCTTAAGACTGCCGCCGTTGTTAATGTCGATGTAGGGGTAGCCATAGTTGCGGTAAAAGTCGCCGATCATGATGACGTCGGAGTTCTCGAAACGGATGATGGTGTCGCCTCCGGTATGTGCGGCGCGGATCGGAATCAGATCGACCACCTCGCCATTCATACGGAATTTGATGGGGTCGCCCATGCCATAGGTGAGGTTAGGCAGGCGCGCGGGATCCATGTTGGCCGCCCGGGCCATGTCCGCGCGCAGTTCCTCGCGGGCCAGCAGAATCGCGCCCTGCTTGACGATGTTGCCGTTGCCGCCCGAGTGGTCCACGTGGAGATGCGTGTTGGTCAGGTAGCGGATGGGCCGCGGGCTGATCTTGCGGATGGCCGCGAGCACTTTGTCGGTGACCTGGGTGTATTGGGAGTCGACCATGAAGATGCCGTCGGGCCCGGTCAAGATGCCGATGCGGCCGCCGGCTCCGTCGGGATGGTTGAGATCGGCGTCACCCGGAGCGCCCGCCAGCATGTAGAGGTTGGGCGTGTACTGCTCCGTGAGGATCTCGATTTTCGCGTAGTTGATCTGGGCCGACGCGGTCACGGCCAGCGCAGTAAGGATGAAAAAATTCATTTGGGGATCATTGTCGCCGATTGCGGCCCCGGCGCAAAGGGGTGGCCGCACCTTAGCCTGCATTTCTCACAACGTCCCAAGGTAGATCAGAAAGAGCCATACCGGGGCCCAGGGTGGAGCGGGCTTTAGCCTGCAACGGAGGCTTCAGCCTCCGTAGCGGTATAACCACACTTCGAACCGGGGACTCAAGTCCCCGTCGCAGGCTCAAGCCCGCTCCACGTTGGGATCTGCTCCTCCGTAAGCAATCTCGTGTGAGAAATGCAGGCTAGAAGACATAGCCATTTCGAGCCCCTCCCCCTCAACACCGGCGGTATTTTTGTGTACTCTAGAAGGTGGTCAAATGTCTTTACGCTCATTAGTTTCGATGGGCTTCGGCCTTGCTTTGCTGATTGGTCCCTGGCATCTGCAAGCGGACGAGCCGAAGACGGCGAAAGCCGTGATTCAACAGTATTGCGTCACCTGCCACAACGCCAAGCTCAAAACGGCCGGCCTGGTGTTGGAAAATGCCGATCCCGCGCGCATCAGTGAGCATCCGGAAATGTGGGAAAAGGTGGCGCGCAAGCTGCGCACCGGGGAAATGCCTCCTCCGCGCATGCCGCGTCCGGATAAGGCGACGTACGTCACCGCCACGTCGGAGCTCGAAGCGGCACTGGATACCGCGGCGCTGGCCAAACCTAACCCTGGACGGGTTCCCGTGCATCGCCTCAACCGCGCCGAGTACACGGCGGCCATCCGCGACTTGCTGGGGTTGAAGATCGACGGCAAGGCCGTGCTGTTCTCGGATGACTCCGATCAAGAGGGCTTTGATAACGTAGCGAGCGTACTGACGGTTTCGCCCGTGCTGCTGGAAAATTATCTGGCAGCCGCGCACACCATCAGCCGCCTCGCCATCGGCGACCCGGCACTGCCTGCCGCCGTCGAAACCGTTAAGTACGCCAAGCTCCTGATCCAAGACGACCAGATGAGCGAGGACCTGCCGTTTGGCTCGCAAGGCGGAGGGCTGGTCCGCTATCACTTCCCGCTCGATGGCGAATACAGCATCAAGGTTCAATTGCGCCGGGAATTGTACAAGTACATCGTGGGCATGGGCGAGCCGCACCAGATCGATATCCGCGTGGACGGCGTTCGCATCAAGCGTTTCACCATTGGCGGGGAAGCCAAAGGCTACACCATGCCCGAAGGTTTCGCCGGCAACACGCAAGGGTCGCCCGAGTTTGAAGAATACATGCACAACGCCGACGCGGGTCTGGAAGTGCGCGTTCCCGTAAAGGCCGGCGAGCACGAAGTCGCCGTTTCCTTTGTCCGGCGCTGGATCGAGCCGGAAGGCGTTCTGCAGCCGCCGCAAATTGGATTTGCGCGGACCACCAACGAGTATTATCACGGCAATCCGTCCGTGGAGTTCCTGATGATCGGCGGCCCTTACGGCACGCCTTCGCACGGCGACTCGCCCGCCCGGCGGAAAATTTTTGTGTGCGCGCCGAAGACTCCGGCCGCCGAAGAACCCTGCGCCCGCAAGATTCTTTCGACGCTGGCGACGCGGG
The DNA here is from genome assembly GCA_009697505.1 of Bryobacterales bacterium. Lineage (GTDB taxonomy): Bacteria > Acidobacteriota > Terriglobia > Bryobacterales > Bryobacteraceae > Palsa-187. The sequence goes on along the minus strand of SHUD01000021.1, from coordinate 35,664 downwards.
CTTATCGCCGCCCCGTAACGGACGGCGACGTGAGCACACTCATGAGTTTCTACCGCTCCGGCCGCGCCGATAAAGATTTTGATGCGGGAATCCAGATGGGTCTGGAGCGCATCCTGGCCGCGCCGAGCTTCCTGTTCCGCGTGGAGCGCGTGCCGGCCAACACGGTTCCCGGCACGGCGTACCGGTTGAGCGATCTGGATCTGGCGTCCCGCATGTCGTTCTTCCTGTGGAGCAGCGTTCCCGACGAGGAACTCCTGAACCTGGCCATGCGCGGGCGGCTGAAAGATCCCAAAGTTCTGGAACAGCAGGTGCAGCGTATGCTGCGCGATCCGCGGTCACAGGCGCTGGTGGACGGGTTTGCCAATCGTTGGCTGGGTTTAAGCAAGTTGACGGGCCTGGTCCCCGATGCCGACCTCTATAGAGAGTTCGACGAGAACTTGCGCGACTCCATGGCCAAGGAAACCCGGTTATTTGTCGCCAGCCAGATTCGTGAGGACCATGGTGTAGGCGAACTGTTGACTGCCGATTATACGTTTGTGAACGAGCGGATGGCCAAGCATTACGGGATCCCCAATATTTATGGGCCGCGCTTCCGCCGCGTGAAATTCACGGACGGCGTCCGCGGCGGCCTGCTGGGCCAAGCCAGCATCTTGTCCGTTACCTCGTACCCGAACCGGACTTCCGTGGTCGTGCGCGGGCGTTGGCTGTTGGCCAATGTATTGGGCTCGCCGCCGCCACCGCCGCCTCCCGATGTTCCGGCGCTGAAAGACCCCGAGGCCGGTAAACCACAGTCGCTGCGCCAGCGCATGGAAATGCACCGCAACGTGCCGGTCTGCGCGAGCTGCCACCAGCGCATGGACCCGTTGGGCTTCGCGCTCGAAAACTTTGATGCGCTCGGGAAATGGCGCAAGGAAGCCGACGGCGCGCCGATTGATGCCGCGTCCTCGCTGCCGGACGGCACGCAGTTCGATGGCGTCGCGGGCTTGCGCCAGCTTATGGGCAGCCACAAAGAAGATTTCGTCCGCACGTTTGCGGAAAAGCTGATGGCTTACGCCATTGGCCGGGGGATCGAGACGTCCGACCTGCCGGCCATCCGCAAGATCGCGCGCGCTGCGGCCGCGCAGGACTACAAGTGGTCGGCAGTGGTCTTAGGAATTGTGAATAGCGTTCCGTTCAATATGAGCGTTGCTGGAACGGATAAGCCGGTGAACGTGGCACAAGCGAGACTAGGCCAGCAGGGAAACTGAAGAAGTAAGGGAGCTCAACATGTTCGTGACGAAAAAGGCTATTTCGCGCCGCACGCTATTGCGCGGTATCGGTGTAACCGTCGGTTTGCCGTTGCTCGATAGCATGGTGCCCTCCTTCACGGCGCTGGCGGCGACACCGGCCAAGCCGGTCAACCGCTTCGGTGTCGTCTATGTGCCCAACGGCATGATCATGCCGAACTATCTGCCGCAGAAGGAAGGGCCGGACTATGAGATCACGCCAACCTTGAGCGCGCTAGAGCCCCTGCGCAGGCACTACCAGATCCTGAGCGGCCTGAACTGCATCCCGACGCCCGGCCGTCCCGGCGGCGCGCACGCGAAAGCGACCACGCGCTTCCTGACCGACATCTCGCCGCCCACGAGCGAAACCTGGCTGGACGCGGGCATCTCCGTGGACCAGATTCTGGCCAACGAATTGGGAAAACAAACGCAGTTGGCGTCGCTCGAATTGTCGATTGAGTCGGGTGAAACGGCGGGGACCTGCGATAGCGGTTTCGCCTGCCCTTACACGAATACGCTGAGTTGGAAGGGCCCCAGCACGCCGCTGCCGACGCAGAACAATCCGCGCCTGATCTTCGAGCGCCTGTTCGGCGACAGCAACAGCACGGACCCCAAAGAGCGCATCGGGCGCATGCGCCAGCAGAAGAGCATTTTGGACTCGGTGACCGAAGAGGTAGCCCATCTGCAGGGCGCGCTGCCGCAGGCCGACCGCGGCAAGCTGGCCGAATACCTGGATTCCATCCGCGGCGTCGAGCGGCGCATTCAGATCGCCGAAAAACAGAATCAGCAGATTCCCCGTCTGGATCACCCGGAAGGGATTCCCAATGAATGGGAAGACCACGTGAAGCTGATGTTCGATATTGAAGTCCTCGCCTATCAGGCCGACCTCACCCGCGTCATCACTCTGATGATGGGCTTTGAGCAGAGCGGCATGACCTATCCGCAAATTGGCGTGCCGGACGCGCATCACCCGATTTCGCACCACCAGCGCGAACCGGAGAAGATCGCCAAGGTCGCCAAAATCAACGCTTATCACGTGAAGATGTTCGCCTATCTGCTCGGGAAGTTACAGGCCACGCCGGACGGCGACGGTTCGCTGCTGGACCACATGACCATGATCTATGGCGCGGGCATCGCCGACAGCAACACGCATGCGCCGGTGAGCATTCCGTTCCTGCTGGCGGGCGGCGGCGCGGGGAATCTCAAGGGCGGACGCCATACCCGACTCAAGGACGTCCCGCTGGCGAACCTGCACCTCACGCTGATCGATCACTTCCGTGTCCAGTGGGACAAGATCGGCGATAGCACCGGACGGCTCGATCCGCACCTGCTGGCGGTGTAGGCGGAAGAGGCGATTCGTATGCGATGCCACGTTCTCTGCGCGCTGTACTTGACCGCCACGCTGGGCTGGGGTGCCTCCGCCGACCTGCGCCTGATTCAGGCTGCGAGAGGCCAGGATGAAGCGTCCGCGCGCGCGCTGCTGAAACAACGCGTGGACCTGAACGCCCAGCAGGGCGACGGCACGACGGCATTGCACTGGGCCGCGCACCATGGCAACGCCACGCTGGTCGATCTGCTGATCCGCGCCGGCGCCCGTGTGGATGCCGCCAATGACCTGGGAGCGACGCCGTTGCACGTGGCCTGCGGTAATGGCAGCGGGGCCATGGTCGAGCGGCTCGTGGCGGCTCGCGCTAACAGCAATGCCAAACTCCTCAATGGCGAAACTGTATTGATGACCTGCGCGCGTACCGGAAACGCCGCCGCGGTGAAGGCGTTGTTAACCCACGGCGCCGACGCCAAGGTCAGCGAGCCCGAACATAACCAGACGGCTCTGATGTGGGCCATCGCGCAGAGCCATCCCGAAGCGGCTGCGTTGCTGGTGGAGTTTGGGGCCGATATCAAGGCGCGTTCCCGTTCCTATTCGCAGACCGTCGTGGGTGAGCAGACCCAGCGCTCCGGCCGCGAAGAGCTGAACTATAACGTGATGCGCGGAGGCAGCACTCCGCTGCTGTTTGCCGCTCGCGCGGGCGATGCCGAATCGGCGAAACTGCTGCTGGCCAAGGGCGCCGATGCCAACGACGCGCTGCCCGACGGCACCAGCGCCTTGACGCTGGCCGCCCACAGCGGTCATCGCGAGGTCGCGCTCGCGCTGCTCGATAAGGGCGCGAACCCGAATGACCTGGGCATCGGATATACCACCTTGCACGCCGCGATCCTTCGCAGCGACCTTACTCTGGTGAAAGCGCTCCTCGCGCACGGAGCGGATCCGAATCTCCGCATGACCAAGGGTACGCCCGTGCGCCGCAACCCCACGGACTTCATGCTGCTGGCGCCGCTGACCGGTTCCACACCGTATTTGCTGGCCGCGAAATTCGTGGAGCCGGAAATCATGCAGGCTTTACTCGCCGCCGGCGCTGACCCCAAGCTCACCATGCCCAAGGGCGCAACCGCCGTGATGCTCGCCGCGGGCATGGACACCCGGAACGTTGACGACCGCCGCGGCATCAACGTGATCGATTACGGCAAACCGGAACCGGACAGTAAAGTTCTCCCCGCCGTGGAGATCGCGTTCAAAGCCGCCGGTGACGCCAACGGGGTTAATAACGAGGGCGACACCGCCCTGCATGCCGCCGTGACGCATCGCTATGAAGGCGTCGTCGAGTTTCTGGCCAGCCGCGGAGCCGGCCTGAACGCGCGCAACCAGGCGGGACTCACGCCGCTCGGAACACTCACCCGGCGCAGAGGCAACGAAAGACAGCCGGTTTCCGCCGCCACCGCCAGCGCGGTTTACGTTGCCCCGGCCACCGAAGATGCCGCGACCGGCCGCCTTGCTGAAATCCTGCGCAAGCACGGTGCGGAGAACTAACGGCCGGCTCCTGTGAAGAGATTCCGTTCCCAAGGAGGAAGCATGCACGGCACTCGGATGACGCGTCGCGAGGCGTTGGCGATAGGCGGTGCCGCGATCGGTGCGGCTGCGGCAATTCCCGCGCGGGCCGAATCCGGTCTGCTTCGCGCCACGCGCGTTGATCACGTTTCGCTGGCCGTCGGCGATATCGGCAAGGCCGTGCCGTTTTACCGCCGTCTGTTCGGCAATGAAGTCCTCAAAGACAACCCGACCGAGCGCCGTTTTCTCCGCCTGGGCCCCAGCTACATGGCCATCGCGCCCGTTAAAACTGGAGAAACCAAGCGCATTGATCACGTCGGTTTTGGTATCGAAAACTTTGATGCCGCGAGCCTGAAAAGCGCGCTCCAAAAGGCCGGGTTCAGGGTCACGGGATCGACCGACAGCCTCTTTGTGAACGATCCCGATGGCACACGCATTCAACTGGTGGCGGACCAGTCCTGGAAGGTGATTCCGCACGCGACTCCCGAAGCCGGTCCCAAGGAGACCGGTTCCAAACAAGATGCGCTGTGGGTCTCCCGCGGCATGCACCACCTGGCGATCCAGGTAAGCGACATGGCGCGCTCGACCGAGTTTTACCGGAAGCTGTTCGGCGAACCCACGCCCGGGCTCGGCGACCCGCCGCAGCCGTCGTTCCAAGCCGGGGAAACCCGCGTGCTGCTGTACAATCCCGCCGCCACCAAGCCGCCCAAGATCGATCACTTCAGCGTTCTGGTGGACACCTTCGATGCGCCCGCGGCATTGAAGGTGGTGCTAGGTCTCGGCGCGAACGCGCAGATGTCCCGCCAGGGGACGCTCAACGAGTTTTTCGATCCCGACGGCATCCGTTTGCAGGTGACCTTCCCGGGGCAGACTTACGCGACGCCGGCGCCCGGGAAGAAGTGACATGCGAGCCACGCTGATCGGTTTGGTTTTGCTCGCCGCCGCCGGCCGGATCTACGCTTTCGACAACGGCCGCGAATTCATCAAAGAGTGCGAGGCGGGCGCGACCAAGCCGTTCTCGCAGCTCACCAGCGAGGAAAAGCAGTTTGGCGAGTCATGCGCGATCTACATCCGCGGATTTGTCGGCGGCATCCGCGTCGGTGAGTACCGCACCGGAGTCCGCATGATTTGCTCGCCCTCCGGCGTCGAGGTGCTGGAGGCCATGCGCATCGCCCTCAAGTGGATGGACGCGCATAAGGAGGAACTCGACCACCCGGCCGTCGAGCTCATTTTCCGTTCCCTCATCGACGCCTTCCCCTGCGGCCAACCGGCGCCCCCCAAGTCCTCGCCGCCCAAACCGAAAGAGGAAAAAAAGGAAGAAGAGACGGTCCTGTAGGGCCTGCCTCCACGTCTCCTCAGCATTTCGGCCACTCCCTCGATGCGCGCCTGCTGATCGCCGAACCAAGCGCCGACACGGCGACAATGACATTCGCCACAATGACCGGCTTTGCCGAAATCGTAACTCCATAGACGATCCACAGAATCGCCGCCATCGCCTGCGCGCGGCGCAGCGTGGCGCCGCTTTTGAACAGATACGACAGCGAAAACACCGCCGTGGCAATCCAGCCGATGGCGTCGGGCGTCATGAGAGCCCGCCCGCGGGGGCCGAATTCGTCGCCGGGCAGATGGTGATCGAATCGGTCCGCACCTTGTCCCATTCGCGCAGCATGAAACCGTGCACTTCAAAAAGGGCCCGCACCTGAGTGGCGTTCCAGCCCACGATCTCTTCGAGCACCGGCACCAGGACACTCAGCGCGTCGTCACTCAAGATCGTGCGGCGCGCGATCTGCGTGGTGTATTTGTTTTCTGACACTGCAATGGTCAGGCCATCCAGGCGGTTCACGTGCGGCATCACGTGAACATCCGAGCTGCCATCGCCAACGTAGACGACGCGATCATGGCCCACGCTCTTTGTGGCCCTGAGTTCGTCCACCACCGCGACCTTGCCATATCCCGCCGGAACGCGGGCGATGGACTCGATTTCGCCGGTTTCTCCGTGGTAACGGAAACGCGTTCCGAAGATGTGATCCTCGGGCACGATTCCCTCGAGCGCGGATTGGATGACTTCCCGTGGCGCCGCTGAAACCACATAAAACCAGAAGCGGTGGCCGCTGAGATTGCCGAGCATCGAGGAGCGCGCGCGGATGTTGTTCTTCAGGCGAACGCGCTTGCCAACTTCGCTTAGATGTTCGCGCCGCACGCGCCTGTACTCCGGATCGTGTAGAAGCAAGTAGGCGAGCTCGCCGCCTTGCTGGACCAGGTGGGAAGCCGCGAGTCCGGCGATGCGCTCATGGAAACCCTGGATACCCATGAGCTCGCTGAGGACGATGCCGGAGTCGTTGAAGCTGAGCGTCTGATCGAAGTCGCTGACCAGCAAATAATCCTTTGTTTAGGTTTGCACGTCGATATCCCCCGTTGGATTGGATGAAGTGACAGGGCGCAGGGACTGGGCGCCGGCGAGACGAGGTGGCAAGGCGAAGCCAAACCTCTCTTTCAGTATAGAGGATCGCGTCCCAAAACCACACTTCACGCTCGGCTCATTCTACGCTTGGAGGCGTTAAACGTTCGTGAATCACGGCGGTTTATCGCCGTGGCCCGCTTCACGTATTATTTTCTAAATTGTCAAACACTTTCCGCCGCCGTTCGCGCTGTAATTAAATTTCGATCCCCGCAGATCCCCACCCGGTCCCCGTTGTCCGCGAGAATTTTTGTCCGCAAGACCCACAAGATCTGAAGGAGACCAACCCTAATGCCTAAGACCCGAACCGCGCCCGCTCCCGTTGCCGAGCCCAAGACTCACCGCAGCGCAACCACCACCAAGAAACCGGCCCGCGTCCCTTCCGCGTCACCTTCCATCCCGGATTTCGATGCCGGGCTAGCGAAAACGCCCCCCGTACTCCGTTGATGAAGAAAAACGTAAACACAATTACCAATATGGAAAAGCTGCCCGACGAACAATAGAGAAAAGAGTGCGGTCATGCCCGCTACGAAGTGCGATACGCCCGCGGTGTGCTTAATGCTCTATTCCGCCACTGCGAGCGTGTTCATCTCAGGCCAATAGTTTTCTTTCAGTTTGCCCATAGTTGGGGAATTATATCTCAACCCTGGCCGGTCCAGAATGAACACGCCGGCACCCCCGCTAGCTATCGAATTCCTATCAGCGGCCAGTAGAACGGAACTACGATCAGCAGCATCAGCGAATCGGCCAGACTCATGATCAGCCCCAGCCGCAGGATGTCCTTGGCGCGGAAGTAGCCGTAGGCGTATCCCAGCACCAGCACTCCGGATTGGTACACGAAGATTTTTCCGCCGGAGGAGAATACCCACAGCATCCCCAGTTTCAGCGGGCTCAGCCCGTGCGTGGTCGCGAATTGCATCAACAGCGGAGTGGATGTCCCCAGCATCGAAATCTCGCTGGCCAAAAACAGGTGATACACGAACCCGGTCCAATACAGCGCGAACGTGGAAAGAAACGGGCGTGCTAACAGGGGCTCGAGCCAAGCGAAGACGACATTTGTCAGCACTGCCAGGCCGTTGGCCGCGCTCAACACCTTGCCCATGCTGACCGCCGCGGCCACGAAGAACAGTTGCAGGAAGTTCAGCTTCTTCAGATCCTCGACGCCCAGAATGCCCAGGAAGGGTAGCAGGCTCATGAGGCCGATGCCCAGTCCGATCATCGAAGAGGGAATGTGGTGCAGGAAGTCGGTCGCCCAGAACGCGATCGCGGCCAGCATCAGTCCGAGCGTTTTCTTTTCAAGCGCGGTCCACGGCCCGGCCTTGCGCAATTCATCGCGTAAGTGTTCCACGCCGCCCGGCAGCGAAGCCACTTCCGGCGGATACAACCACAACGTGACCCTCCAGGCCACCAAAATCGTGATGATGTCGGAGGGCAGATAGGCGATCAGCCATTGGCTCCACAGCACCTCCACGTGGCCTACCTTTTCTATGATCCCGCGCCCCGTAATTGCCGATGCGCCCGCGATGATCGACTTGTCGAACACGCCTGCGGTATAGGTGAGGATCAGAAACATCCCCCGCCCCACATTGCTACCCACGCCGAGCCCGAACGCGCCGATCAATCCGATCGCCACGGCGGCCATGATGGTCACGCGCGCCATGCCCGAAGGAACCAGGATCGTCAGCAGAAAGTCAGACAGAATCAGCGCCAGCAGCAGCCGCGAATAACTGGTGCCGGTGCGAATCGTGATCATGTAGGCAAGGCGCTTCGCGAGCCCCGACTTGCTGGCCATGGTGCCGAACAGAATGGCGCCCATCAGGAACCACGGCGTGTCGTCGGCGAAGCCGCTGAAGGCGACGTCGAAGCGCGCGACACCGAGCGCCCAGAACAGGTAACAGCCGATCAGTCCTGTGATCCCGTGATCCAGGACCTCCGTGGCCCAGGCCAGGATCATGAACAGCGCGATCGCAATGGCGTGCTGGGCGGTGGGTTCGAGTTGCAACGGCCAGAACCAAAGCGCGACAGGGAGGAGAACCGCCAGTAGAGTCTTCCACGCGGTCTCAGTCATGGGCGCGGTCCAGATAGTAATCCTGCAGCATGCGCCAGCGTTCCTGATTCATACTGCCCGATTCCGCGCCTTTTCTCGCGGCCAGGATCGCGGCCTTCTGTGCCGGCGAAAGCACAGGGAGGCCTCCGAGTTGCGCCGCGCGCAGCATCGTTTTGGCGACTCTCTCCAGCTGGTGCGCGCCGACGCCAACCTCCGCGACACTCTCGCCCACGACCACGCAGCCATGATGCTTGAGAAGCAACGTGCCCAGCGACCCCAGCGCCCGCGCAACTTGGTCGCCCAGCGCGGGAGTCGCGATGCTGACGGCGCCGTTATCAAGCACGGGCAGGCGATCCGTCAGCGCGGCACAGTCCTGATCCAGCGGCTCCACGGTGATCCCCAGCGCGGCCATCAGGGTCGACGCCGCCGGATGCGCGTGAAACACGCAGCCCGCGTCGGTGCGAGCGGCGTAAATGCGCCCATGGATCGGCCACTCCTTTACGCCGGACGGTTCGCCGGGCCGGTCCACGCGCTTGCCGTCTAAATCGAGGACGATCAGATCCTCCGGCGTCAGTCTCCACCAGCTCACCGGGCGCGGCTTTATCAGAATCCGCTCGCCGAGCCGCGCGCTCAAGTGCCCGCCCAAGCCGTCGCCGGCTGCTCCGCAGGCGTACAGCACCCGGCAGGCTTTGACCAGCTCCGCGCGCAGTTCGGATTCCGCGCTCACGCTAGACCTCGGCCTTCAGCAGTTCGCGCATACCCTCGTCGAAAGCGACTTCGCGCTTCAGCAAAGCCGAGCAGGAGCGTATCCAATACGCGTCTCCCTGAAGCGCGGAGGCGGGCTCCTGTCCTTGTCCAAGCGCGCGAATCTCGTCGAGCAGCAGTTTGCGCATGGCGATAATACCCGCGTCGCTGGCTCCCAGCCGCTCCTTGCTGCGATCCACGACGGGCCCCATGCTTTCCTGCACCGCTTGATCCTGCGCCGCAAATCCGTGAATGCCCGTCATGGTGATGTCGCGCTGTTGCGCGCGGTCGATTCCATAGTGGTTGCTCTTGTTGCGAACCGGGCGGAACGTTACTGGCTCCACGCTCTGATGCACGAAGGTCTCCTTCGCGATCGCGTCACGGTCTTCCCGCGATAGCGGGGCATCGGGATTCCAAGTCATGGTCCACACCCAGCAAGTTTCGTCGTCGCGCGGCACCCAGCAATGCCCGTGAATCGAGTGCCCCTTCTGATACGGGATCATGGTGTGGCTGGGCAACAGGAATTGCGTCGTACGCCAGTAGTACAAGTCTTCCTCGGCATTGCGCCGCGCCGCGATCGCCAGGCCATAGTCTGTCTTCTTCACCGTGAAACGAGGGGCCCTATCCAGCAAGTGATACTTCGCCCTCAGGTTCGAGCTGTTCTTGGTTTTCTCCACGTACTCATCCGTCAGGCGGAACGCATCCACACTCGCGTGCAGAAAATTGGAGTGGCTGGAATCAATGCCGCCCTCGACCGCTTGCAGGTAATTCGTCTCCTGAAAGCGCTTGGAGATGTAGCGATGATCTTCCGGCACGCGCGCCCACTCGAGCTTCGGCAACTCGGGAACACGATCCGGCGGACCCATGTACACCCAGACCAACCCGCCGTATTCGCGCGTCGCATACGCCGTGGTGCGAACCTTGCTCGCGTAGCCATACTCGATGGGCTCGTTGGGTAACTCCACGCAGGCGCCGTTCACATCGAACTTCCAGCCGTGATAGACACAGCGCAGGCCGCACTCTTCATTCCGTCCCCAGAACAGGCTGGCGCGGCGGTGCGGGCAGAATTCGTCGATGATGCCAACGCGGCCTTGCGTATCGCGGAACGCGATCAGGTCTTCGCCCATGATGCGTACGCGAACGGGCGCGCAGTCTGGCTCGGGAACTTCCCAGGCAAGCAGCGCCGGCAACCAGAAGCGCCGGAAATACTCGCCGCACGGTGTCCCCGCGGAGGTCTGCGTCAACAGGTCATTTTCTTCCCTGGTCAACATTGATCTGATTATAGGACTCTAACTCCAGGGCAAAACCGTGACGTGGATCGCTCCCGGCGCACCCTGGCCGCCGACCGACCGTATCGCCAGATCGACATCTTTCAATCCGAAGCGATGCGTCGCCAACAAATGCAGCGGAAAGTTCCCGGAAGAAATGTAGCTCAACGCCATTTCCACGGCTTCATAACTGTGGCCGCGGCACGGCTTGAGCGTGAGCCTGCCGGCCAATAACTGACTTGCCTGCAATGCGGATGTTCCCGCCGGCGCGGCTGCGAGCAGCACCATGCCATTCTTGCGCGTCGCGCGCATCGCGGTGACCAGCGTCTCGGGGCCTCCCGCGGTGTCGATCGAAAGATCCACGCCACGCCCTTCCGTCAGCGCACGCACTGTGCTCTCCAGGTCATCGGTCTCAGCGTCCACGATGTCATCGGCGCCCAACGCTTGCGCGACACGCAGCCGCTCCTGATCGCGCGCCATGCCGCTGACGATCACGCGATCGGCGCCCGCTGCCTTCGCCGCGATCACGCACGCCAGCCCCTGCTGCCCCGGGCCCTGAATCAGCACCGTCTTGCCCGGGCCCGCTCCGCCATCCATGTACGTCCACTGAAATCCGTTGCCGATGGGCAGGCACAGTGACGCCAGCTCCGCCGGAACGTTTTCGCGGACCCTGTGGAACACGGAATCAGGATGCAGGTACTGATACTGGCTATAGCCTCCCCATAGTCCCGGTGATTCAGTGATCGGCGTGGTCCCATAGCGCAGCGCCCCTGGACGCCGCGCCTCGGTCTGTTCGCACAGGCGGAATTCGCCGGACCGGCACAAGCTGCAATGGCCGCACGGCAAGTACTCTTCGAGCGCCACGCGGTCGCCCTCGCGCAGTCCCCAGCGGCGCGCGGCAATCGGCCCGATGCGATAAATGTGACCTACGTTTTCGTGGCCCATGATGCGCGCTGGTCGATCCGTTTGATACGCCTGCCAGTCGCTGCCGCACACCCCCGCGGCTTCCACTTTCAGAATGCCGGCGTCCGGTGGAATTTCCGGCAACGGATACTCGCGAACCTCAGTCCGCAAAGCTCCGATGGTAGTCGCCGCCAGCACGCGTTCGGGCATGCTGGATCTTACGGGTGAACTTCCAGACCCTTCGCCTTGAGCAGCGGAGCCGTCTTCGGCGCGGACATGAACGCGATGAACTTCCTGGCCGCGTTGCCCTGCGCAGGCAACAGGACCGACGCGGCGGCGAACGCCAAAGACAGGGTGAGGCAGCGTTTCATCATGGATTTATTGTATGGCAAGACTCGTCATCTGCGCGTCCGCGTGCTCAGAAAATACGCGCCCGCTCCGGCTGCGATCAGGAGCGCCCCCAGTTGCAGCGCGTTGAGCGGGCCCACCGGCTCCGCCGTGTTGCGCACCATTGCCAGGATCAGCAGCACCACCGGACAAATCGCAATTCCCACTGCGCCTGCCATCCCGCCCGGTACCTTGTAGGGACGCGGCAATTCCGGCTCGCGAATCCGCAGCACGATGAGCGCCGCGAACTCCAGCAGGATACTGAGCCCGGTGAGCAGCACGTCGAGAACGATCAGCTTGGCGAAACTCAGGTTCAACGCCAGCGCCCACACCAGCGCGCACGCCAGGATCGCCACCGCCGGAGCGCCCGTCTTGGGGTGACGCCCCGCGAAGATTTTCGGCAGATAGCCGTCCTCGGCGAGCACCGCTGGCAACCGTGATAGCGCCATCGTTAACGCATTGCAGGTTCCAAAGGCGCCGATCATTCCTGCCACGGTGATCGCCGCCGCCAGCACTCCGGCCAGCGTCCCGCCGCCCAAAACCGATCGCGCGACTTCGGCCCATCCGCCCGTGCTCCATTTGTCGCTTGGGAGACCGGTCGCGGCCACGGCAGCGATCGGACCAACGTAGGTGATCACCACAATCAGGATCGACACCGCCATCGCCAGCGGGTAATTCCTCTGCGGGCGATCCACCTCTCCCGCAATCGGCGACGCATTGTCGTAGCCCATGTAGTTCCACATCGCGACGAGAATCCCCAGCAGAAAATCGTAGTGCACGGGCGCGTGCGGGGAGTCCGGCCCGGGATGCGTCGCGGCATAAAAGGACAGCACGGCAAAGGGAGCAAGCAGCAGCGCTGTCGACGCCAACGAACTTGCCCCGACCGCCTTCGTCCCGCCCAGATTGAGCAGCGCGCAGGCCGCGATCATCGCCACTCCGATCCAATAACCCCTGCCGTTTGCCGTAACCGTGGAGTTAAAGTGCCCCAGATAGCTCACGAACAAGGTCGGGTAGATCGCCATGTCGAAGACGCTGCCGGTCAGCGTGAGCCACGCTTCCATGAATCCGGCGAACGGTCCCATCGCGCGCCGCGCCCAGACGTAGTAGCCGCCTTCTTCGGGAATCGCGCTGGCCAGTTCCGCCACCACCAAAGCCGAGGGCAGAGCCCACACGATCGGCGTAATCAACAAGACCAGCAGCGCCCCCTGATACCCCATCTGCGCGACCGTGTCTTCGAGCCCGAAGGGTCCCCCGGCCACCATCAGATAGATGGAGGCGATCAGCGGCCACAGCGTGAGCTTACCTTTCATTTTCCGGGTTAGTATACACTGCGCGGCGTGGTAAGCAGTAAAATAATCGCCAGAATCTTCGGAGGAGGCTAAGCACCAAATGAGCAGCGTACGAGTTCTCGTTGAAACGCGCAAAGGCGCGTTCATCATTGAAGCGGATGGCAAGCGCAGCAACTGGACGATCAGCGGACCGCACTTCGGCGGCTGGGAGATGTATCACCTCAAGGGGTCGCTCGCCGATCCGAACCGCATTTACGCCTCGCAATCCAGCAGTTGGTTCGGGCAGACCATGCAGCGCTCGAGCGACGGCGGCAGGACCTGGGAGACCGTCGGCAACAAGTTCGTCTATGATGGCGTTCCCGGCACTCACCAGTGGTACGACGGCACTCCGCATCCCTGGGAGTTCAAGCGCGTCTGGCACCTGGAACCCTCGCTAACAGATCCCGCTACCGTTTACGCGGGCGTGGAAGACGCCGCACTGTTCCGCTCCAGCGACGCCGGGCACACGTGGACCGAACTCGCCGGGTTGCGCGGCCACGGCACCGGACCTAAGTGGCAGCCGGGCGCGGGCGGGATGTGCCTGCATACGATTCTGCTCGATCCAACGAATCCGCAACGGATGTACATCGCCATTTCGGCCGCGGGCGCGTTCCGCAGCGATGACGGCGGCGCGAACTGGAAACCGATTAACCAAGGACTGCATTCGCAATTTCTTCCCGACCCCACAGCCGAGGTCGGCCACTGCGTCCACCGCATCGCCATGAGCCGCGCGCGTCCGAACGTGCTGTTCATGCAAAAGCACTGGGACGTGCTGCGCAGCGACAATTCCGGCGACTCCTGGCAGGAGGTCAGCGGCAATCTGCCCACGGACTTCGGATTCGTGATCGACGTGCACGCGCATGAGCCGGACACGATTTACGTGATCCCCATCAAGAGCGAGTCGGAGCACTATCCTCCTGACGGAAAGCTGCGCGTGTACCGCAGCCGCAGCGGCGGCAACGAATGGGAGCCGCTCACCAAGGGTCTGCCACAGGAAAATTGCTACGTGAACGTACTGCGCGATGCCATGGCGGTCGATTCGCTCGATTCCTGCGGCGTCTACTTTGGGACGACCGGCGGGCAAGTCTACGCGTCGGCGGACGCCGGCGACAGTTGGACTGCGATCGCCCGCGACCTGCCGGCAGTGCTTTCGGTCGAAGTGCAAACGCTGCCGTGATTCGCGTTGTATTACCGGCACACCTGCGGACGCTGGCGCGCTCGGCAAGCGAAGTAACCATTGAAGTCGACGGGCCGGTCACGCAGCGCTCGATCATCGATGCGCTGGAGGCTCGCTATCCGCCGCTTCACGGCACGGTCCGCGACTACAACACCGGGCAGCGGCGGCCTTTCGTGCGCTTCTTCGCCTGCGGCGAGGACTTGTCCCACGAATCTCCCGAAGCGCCCCTGCCGCAAGCGGTCGCGACAGGGCAAGAACCGTTCCTGATCGTCGGCGCCATCGCGGGCGGGTGGTGCTAGTTCCGCATGTACTTCCGCAGGTTCTGTGAGCGTGTTTCCGCGCCGTATACATTGCCCTGCGCATCGGCGGCAACGCCTTCGGTCACGCTGGTCGGGCTCTGTTCGGGTCCAATCGCTGGGATATGCATGCGGACCACGCCGTCTTTCGTGCTGCCGACGCGAATGCCCTGTATGAAGCCAGGGTTGTTCTTTTCATTCGACTGGGAATCGGTCACGTAGATATTGTCCTTGGCGTCGATGAACATGCCGCTGGCCCGGCCGAATTGCTTCCACTCGGTTAGGTATTTCCCGTTCTGATCGAAGATCTGAATACGCCCGTTGCCGCGGTCGCCGACAAACAGTCTGCCGGTGGAATCGAAAGCCATGGTATGGGGAGTCTCAAACTCGCCCGGACCGGTCCCTTTCTTGCCCCACTCCTTGATGAACTTTCCGTCTTTGGAGAACTTGACCACGCGCGCGTTGGATTCTCCGCCATGGCCGTCGCCGACGAAAATATCTCCGTTACCGGCAACCGCGATAGACGAGGGTTGATTGAACGTGTCCGGTCCGCTGCCGGCCAAGCCTGCCTTGCCCAGCGTCAACAGCAGCTTACCTTCTGGGCTAAACTTGAATACCTGCTGCCCTTTGCCGTCCTTGCCCAGTCCGTCGGATACCCAAACGTTGCCCTCGCGGTCCAAGTACAGACCGTGCGGGTAGACAAACATCCCCGCGCCGAAACTGGTCAGCAGTTTCCCGTTCGAGTCGAACTTGAGGATCGGCGCGACACTGGAACCCGCGCAGCTGTTCTCACCGCAGCGCTCAAAAACCCAGACGTTGCCGGAACGGTCCACGCTCACCGCGCCCGTCGCGCCTATTTTCCGGCCGTCGGGCAGCTTCGCCCAGCCTTCCATCATGTGAAAGGGATTGGCAACCGCCGCGAAAAGTGCGCCGGCCATGAGGATGGCGATGGCCGCGGCGGGCAAACTGATTCTAAATCGAGGAAGTAGCGTCATAGTCTCTCCATTAGCTCCCGGATAGATTCTATCGGAATCCACCGCATCCGACAACCGCCCTATGCGCAACGTGCCCGTACTGAGCCCCGGCGAGGTTCTAGTCCCTTTGGTTCGGTCGACTTGCCCATCCCGGCCTATTTGCATGCTCTTGAGTTGTGGTAATATACAAGTGCTTTCATGGACCACCTCCTCGAAGCAAACCCCCACCAACGGAGTTGAAGACAATCACCGAATGAGTTTCACCGTATTCTTGGGCAACTTGCCCGCTTGGGTGACCGCGGACGACATCAAAGGCTGGCTGACCGCCGAGAATTTGGTCGCGGACACAATTAAGGTTATTCGCAATCCCGAAACGCAGGAGTCCAAGGGCTTCGCGTTTATCGACGCGCCGAATGTTGAGGAAATGAACGCCATCATTCGCCGCTTCGACCGGGCGCCCCTGGAAGACCGTCTGCTGCGCGCTAACCCCGCGCAGCCGCCCAAGCCCAAAGGTCAAGGACCCCCCAGTACGACCGGTGGACCCGGTGGCCCGGGCGGGCGTCCCAACGGCGGGCCGATGTCTGGTGCTGGTCCGCAGGGCCAGGGCGCTTTCAGCGATCGTCCTCCGCGCCGCGCCCGCAAGCCCGCTACGGGCGGCCCACGGCGTCAAGCCATGGCCGAGGGTCCGCAGAGCGCGTTTGCCGAAGAACTCGCTAAGGCCCTCTAGCCTCGGCCCGGCGGCGCCCGCAACCAAGCCTTCCTTCGCGGCGCCCCCTCTCCGCGTCACTCTCTGCCGCTGAGGGCGGAGTTTCGGTGATATACTGATCCCCGCGGATTCATACAGCCGGGCTGCGTTGCGTTTTGTACGGCGCTGCTCCCCGTGGAGGCTAGGCTTCGTGATCGACCTCTTGGTCATACGTGTGGTGTTTGTGGCCGTGCTCGCTTGCGCGGCCTATTTCCTGCATCCGTTCGGGCTCCAGGGCCCGCTCGCCGCCGCCGTTGGTGCCGCCGCCGGCGTGGTCGTGGTGGTGTTCGAGATCCGCATTCGCCAGATCACATTGAAGCGTTTGATCGGTGCGGCATTCGGCAGTGTATTGGGGATTCTCGGGGCATTTCTGGTTTCCCTGGTGCTGGAGCACGCCCTTCCCGATAGCGGCGGAACCGTCCCCTTCATGCAGGTGGCCCTGCTGGCCTGGATGATGTACTGCGGCATGGTGGTGGGCGCCGCCAAGGGCGACATGCTCAATCTGGCGGCTTTCGGCGGATTGTTCGGCGGAGAGACCGGCGCCAAGCATTCCTTTAAGATTTTGGACACCAGCGTCATTATTGATGGCCGCATCGCCGACATCGTCGAAACCGGATTCGTGGACGGCGTCCTGGTGATCCCCCAATTCGTACTCCATGAGCTCCAATTGGTCGCCGATTCATCCGACTCCATGAAGCGCAACCGCGGCCGCCGCGGCCTGGACGTTCTGCAGCGCATTCAAAAGATGCCCCAGTTAACCATCCAGATCGTCGAAGAGGACTTCCCCGCCGTCCGCGAAGTCGACATGAAGCTGATCGAACTCGCCAAGCTCTATAGCTGCAAGATCGTGACCAACGATTTCAACTTAAATAAGGTCGCGCAGTTGCACGGCGTCGAGGTGCTGAATATCAACGAGCTGGCCAACGCGTTGAAGCCTGTCGTGCTGCCGGGCGAAGTGATGCGTGTGTTCATCCTGAAAGAAGGCAAGGAACACAATCAAGGCGTGGCGTATCTGGATGACGGCACCATGGTGGTGGTGGACAATGCCCGCCGCATGATTTCCAAGACCATCGATATTGCCGTGACCAGCGTTTTGCAGACCACGGCCGGCAAGATGATTTTCGGCCGCTTTGACGAGCGGACTCATGCCGTGCACGGCGGAATCGGTGTCAAGGAAAGCGGCGCGCAGGAGCGGGAACGGCCGCTGCGCGAGCAGGTCCCCACGGCGGGTACCGGTACATGAGAGGTTTGCGAATCGGCCTGGCCGGATTCGCACTCCTGGTTTACCTGGCATTCCCCACCAAGAACTACTATTGGGACGGCATCTCCTTCGCCCAGAGGATTGAAGATGCGGTCCGCTGGCCGGAGCTGCTGCATCCCAATCATCTGGTCTACAACCTTCCCGGCTGGAGTGTCTATCACGGACTGGGAGCCCACATCCGGGCGCTGTACGTGCTCCAGGCGATGAATGCCGTGTGGGCGTCGCTGGCGCTGTACTGGCTTTCCGGCATCCTGGCTCCGCTGGTGGAGTCACCCCGCGCGGTGCTGCTATTGGGGGCGTTGTTCGCGTTCGCGGGAACCTGGTGGCGTTACGCGACGGACGCGGGAGCCTACATCCCTAGCATCGCTTTGCTGATCGCCTGCGCGGCGTTCCTGATTCCAGGCAAGCGCCCACGCCCCGTGGCAGTAGCGCTCCTGCACGCGGCTGTGATGCTGATTCATCAGCTCGCGCTGTTCCTGTTCCCCGCGGCTATGTTCGCGTTGTGGCACCAGGGTAAGGAGCATCGTCCGCGGACCGTCATTGTCTATGCGGGCCTCGCGGGCTCGCTCACGCTGGGAGCGTATGGTCTGGGGTTCACTGCGCTGTATGGCCATTTTTCGTTGCAACCGTTCCTGGCCTGGATGACGAGTTATGCGGACGATGCCACGTTCTCTTTCGGCCCGCTGCGGAATATTGGTTTGTCGGTGCGCGGCTGGGCGCAAGTGTTCTTCGTGGGGCGCCCGTCATTGCTGAGTAATGCCGGTGTTCTAGACGTCGTTCTGTTATTGTGCTGCGGAGCGGCATTGATCCTGCTGCTGGCCTCCCTCCGTCGCGTCCGCTTTCGTCCGCAAGTTCACCAGCCTGTCCTCTTCCGCTTCGCGCTGGTGTGGATTGCCGCCTGCGGCATATTCCTGTTCTTCTGGCAGCCGCAGAACACGTTCTACAAACTCTTCGCGCTGCCCGCCGTGGTGCTCCTGATTGCCAGTTGCTGGGAGCCGGGACGGGAGCCGCACCGTCGTGGCGCCGGAGCTGCATTCGTGGCTTTGCTCGCGCTGTCGAACTTGACCCTGGGAATCATCCCTTATTCGCGGGTGTCCTCCAATGAAGTCGTCGCCTTCGCGCTCGATTTGCAATTGAGCCCCGGCAGCGTGGTTTTCTTCCGCGCCTTCAGTACGGACGATTGGTACGCCCGCTACTTCAATCCGCAATCGCAGTGGCGTGCGGCTGAGTCCATGGCGTCGATTGACCAGCAACTGCGCCAGGGGCGTACGGTTTGGCTGGAGACGACGGCGGCGGATGACTTCGCCGCGAACCAACCCGCGTGGTTTGCGGACCGCACCCGTTCCACCCAACGCAGCGAGCTTATCAAGCCGGGCCGCCGGCTGCGTTTCGTGCGGCTCACCGCCCCGTGAGGGCGCAATCGAGGCCGTTCGCACATATGTTGCCGGTTAACGGCCGCGCAGCCCTCGCGGCACTTGTACGAGATGCCGACACGGCCAAGTGACTTCCCGGAAGCCGATTTTCGGCTAACTAGGAACCACCCGATAGACGATAGCGGGGGCCTCCGGCGGCGGAAGTTTCCAATCGCCCCAATTCTTTTTAGCACCTGGGATGTATTTTGCTGCCTTGGCCTTGATGGCGGCTTCTTGCTCGGCGGGGTCGGTCACCAGCACCAAAGTACGGTCATACAACTGATCCCCTATTTTCAGCCGCACGTGGGGATCGCGGTCCACATTCTCATTCCAGACTCTGCCGTGCGGATACTTGGGATACTCGTCGCCCCGTTTGGAATAGGTGGCTTCGACATAAAGCTGGCCGTTATTGGTCATGCAATACGTTGTCACGGAGAGAGGCAGTAGATACCTGCTCCGGGTCTGAATCCTGATCTCGGGATAGTTATCAGCGAACGACCAGTCGCTGACTGGAGTGGCAACCAGGTTCCCCGCAAGCCACAAACCCGGTATTCTGCAGGTCCAAGAATCGGCTGAGTGGTAGCACAACCGAGGTTCGAAGCCCGTGACGCGCAGCACGGCAAGCACCACCAGCAAGCCGGCCAGTATGGATCCCCCTACCTTCAACGCCTTTTTCATAACGCCCTCCTGTATTGGACAGACATTTGTCTGCAACCGACGCAGAACCTAATGTGGCTGAAATCGTATCACACTGCGATTAGGCCTTGGGGCTTCTTCCTGGAAGGTCCCCGGCTTCGGAATGGCCCTCCTGCGCCCATACCCGTGAGCCCGCGATCGCAGGCAGAGAGCCTATTGACACCGGTGCACTCAGCGTCGAGTATGTCAATTGTGCCACTATTCTCAACGAAGCCGAAGGAGACCCCGATGAGAGCGATGATGAGAACGATCATGATAGCAATGACGAGAGCAACGAGTACCGCTGCCTTCCTATTTGTAGTCACGCCGCCTATGGCCGACGCCCAGACCAAAGCTCTTCCCGCCGTCGATATACCGGCTGCGGCGATTCAGGACCGCCTCAGGCCGCGCAAGCCCGGGGAGCTTCCCAATCTGCGAGTGGTCGACGCGGGTGGGCACAACGTTGGCGTCGGCGTGCTCTACCGGGCCGAGGGTGACAAACAAACCGCCGCCTTGCACTACAAGGTGTCGGAAGTCTATCACGTGATCAAGGGCTCGGCGGCGTTCGTGACCGGCGGCACGCTGGTCAATGCCAAGGTCAGGGAGACTGCCAGCCTGGAGGTCTCGAAAGAAGACGGTCCCGGCTCCAGCGGCACTGCAATCCAGGGCGGCGTGACCCATCAGCTCAAAGCGGGCGACGTCATCGTCATTCCGGCGGGCACGCCCCATTGGTTTAGCAAAATCGACGGATCGATTTCCTACCTGGTGATCCGGGTCGACCCCAGCCGAGTCGTGCAACTGCAGTAAGCAGGGTCTGGCGGCAACGGACGGACGTTCCGTAGAACGCGGCTTGCGGAGCGCGCGACGTAAAGGAGTACGCGCGAACCCCGTTCGTTCCGCTCCTAGCCTGCATTTCGCACACGAGATTGCTTACGGAGGAGCAGATCCCAACGTGGAGCTGGCTTGAGCCTGTGACGGGGACTTGAGTCCCCGGTTCGAAGTGTGGTTATACCGCTGCGGAGGCTGAAGCCTCCGTTGCAGGCTAAAGCCCGCTCCACCCTGGGCCCCGGTATGGCTCTTTCTGATCTACCTTGGGACGTTGTGAGAAATGCAGGCTAGTTCAGCAGCTTCTCCAGGGCGTCGTAGTCAATGGTGTCTCTGACCTGCTTGACCCACGGTCTCCGCATTTCCACGTCTTTCGCGTCGGCGACTTTGCCGTCCTGTACGCTAACCGCGATGATCTGGACGCGGTTGCGGCTGGCGTTCGACGTGTCGAAGAAGCCTGGGTCGATCGTGGTAATGACATTGCACCAGGGTCTCCAAGGAAAACATCAACCGGACCTGCGCGCCGGCCTTCCTCAACGACGTCGCATGCACGGCACTGCCGCCATCCGGCGTCCGGAAAGTTCCTTTCGCGCCTTCCGCAAAGGGCTCCTCAAGCGAAAATGCAACCAGATCCACGCCGAGAGGCAGGGATTCCCTAGCCAGGAGCCGGGCGACTTCAATGAGAACTGCCACCCCACTGGCGTTGTCATCGGCGGCAGGGTATTCCGAGAACGCGTCATAGTGTGCCCCGACGACAATCCGCTCCCTGGTCGCCGGCCCGAGCGTTCCGGTGACGTTGCGGTACGTCCTCCCCTGGTTCTGGTTGCGCGCCTGCATCTGGTACGGTTGTTCGCTCACCGTGGCGCCCGCTTCCATAAGCTGGCGTGAAATATATGCCGCGGCCCGATCCAGATTCTCGATGTGCCGCCAATCCCGCGGCATGAAGGTAGTGGACAATGTCTCAACATGAAGTCTAAGCCGCTCCGGATCCACTGCTGGCGGCGTGGATCGCGAGAATTGCGGTAGAACCGGCTGGGTTGTGGCGAACCAGGTCAAAGCCGCGAGGAACGCAAGTCCCGCAACAGAGGCCGCAATCACACGCATTTCCGGATCATACTCGATCCGCCTGATGGCCGGGGCGTTGGCCGCATTACAATGGTATTTCCATGCGCATCGCTCTGGCGCAATTCAATCCCACGGTCGGGGACCTGGCGGGAAACGTGGATCGAATGGTCCGGTCCGCGCGCGACGCCGCTGCTCGCGGAGCCGAAGCGGTGGTGTTCCCGGAACTCTCCCTGGCCGGCTACCCGCCGCGCGATCTGGTGGAAAAGCCCAGTTTTTTGGATGCCTCCGAGCGCGAATTGCAGCGGCTGGCGCGGGAAACCCGCGCTTTGGATGTGAGCGTCATCTGCGGCTACGTGGGCCGCTCGGATGCGGAAACCGGCAAGCGCGCGTTGAACCGCGCGGCGCTGATCGAGCGCGGAGAAATCGTTTTCCGGCAGAGCAAAATGCTGTTGCCCACCTATGACGTCTTTGACGAGGCCCGCTACTTCCGGCCCGCCGAGCGCCAACATCTGTGCACTCTGCGCGGGACTCCGGTGGCGCTGACCATCTGCGAAGACGCCTGGAACGACCGGGATTATTGGAAGCACCGCCTGTATCAGCGCGACCCGGTGGAGGAGTTGTTCGACGCCGGCGCGCAAATGCTGATCTGCATCAACGCTTCGCCCTACAACATGGGCAAGCGTGCGATCCGGCGTAGCGTTTACCGGGCCGCCGCGCGGCGGTATGGCAAGCCTGTCGTATACGTCAATCAGGTGGGCGGCAACGACCAACTGGTTTTCGACGGCACCAGTTTCACCATGAATAGCGCGGGGGAAGTGATCGCCCAGGCGCGTTCGTTCGAAGAAGATTTGGTCCTGTGCGATCTCGGCGCGGGGACCGGAGAACGTAACGAAGACTTCGCCGATGAATGTGAGGCGGCGTACCAGGCTCTGGTGTTGGGCACTCGCGATTACATCCGCAAGTGCGGATTTTCGAAAGTGCTGATCGGCCTGAGCGGCGGCATCGACTCGGCATTGACCGCGGTGATCGCCGTGGACGCCGTCGGCGAAGAAAACGTCACGGGCGTGGGAATGCCGGGTCCGTATTCTTCCGAGCACAGCGTCACGGATGCTCGCGCGATGGCCGAAAAGCTGGGCATCCGCTTTGAGCTGATTTCGATCACGGGAATATATGAGCGGTTTCTTCAGGAGCTGAATCCCGTGTTTGCGGGAAGATCGGCGGATGTGACTGAGGAGAACCTGCAATCCCGCCTGCGTGGGGTCACGCTCATGGCGCTGTCCAACAAAACCGGAGCGATGGTGCTAACCACGGGCAATAAGAGTGAGCTTGCGGTGGGGTATTGCACGCTGTATGGCGACATGTGCGGAGGACTCGCGGTCATCAGCGATGTGCCCAAGACGCTGGTTTACAAACTGGCCCGGCTGGCCAACCAGCGGCACCAGGGCGCGATCCCGGAAAGCGTCTTCACCAAGCCGCCTTCCGCCGAGCTGCGGCCGGATCAGAAAGACACGGACTCTCTGCCGCCGTATGAGGTGCTCGACACGATCCTCGAAGCCTACGTCGAACGCAACCAAGCGCCGCGCGAAATCGCCGCGAGCCTGAAGCTGCCACTGGAACAAGTCTTGGACATCGTGAATAAGGTGGATCGCAACGAATATAAACGCCAACAGGCCGCGCCCGGATTGAAGGTCACCACTAAGGCTTTTGGAGTGGGCCGCCGAATGCCGATCGCCCAAAGGTTTTCGCAATGAAGGCGATCGCATTCCTCCTCAGCGCGTTGAGCGCCTTCGCGCTGGATTTCCCGATGTCACTGGCCGTCGCGCCGGATGGCCGCGTGCTGGCGCTTAGCGGAGGCGCCAAGGCTTCGATCAGCGTCGTGAACGGAAGCGAACTCCCGTTGCCCGATGCCTGGTTGGGCCTGACTTTTTCGCCGGACGGGAAGAACGTCTACGCGGGCGGCGGCTCGCGCGGAGTGGTGTACGAGTTGGCCTACGCGCAAGGCGAACTGAAGCTCGCGCGCGAGATGAAAGCGTCGGATTTCGTCGGCGACGTGGCCGTGTCGCCGGACGGGCGGCTCATTTACGCGGCGGATCTGTTTGGCAATGCCGTGGTCGTGATCAATCCGCAATCGGGCCGTGTGATCGACAAGTTCAAGACCGGCAGGCGGCCGTACCGGATCTTGTTTCATCCCGACGGCCGTTCCTACTTCGTCTCTAGTTGGGCTGACGCGGCGGTGTATCAGCACAACGTCACAAATGGCGAAGAAATCGGACGCATCCGCTTGGGCCCGCACCCCACCGACATGGTGCTCAGCGCGTACAAGCCGGAACGTGAGGCCGGTGAGCCGCCGATTCCTTGGCGATACCGGTTGTTTGTCGCCGCGGCAAATACGAACAATGTATTCGTCGTCGGCATCGGTGAAAACAAGACCCTGAATCTGGTGGAGAGCATCCATGTGGCACCGTCGCAACTATCGCCGCTCGGCATGACACCCAGCGCGCTGGCGCTGTCCGCCGATCAGACGCGCTTGTACGTGGCGTGTTCGGATGCCGGCGTAGTGGCTTCCGTAGACGTCTCCGACGTGCGCGGTGTTGTGGACGGTTTTATCCCCACTGGCGCTTATCCAGCCGCTCTGCGAACTGCCGGCGGCAAGGTGTGGGTAGCCAATGCGCGCGCGAATTCGGTGCGGCCGCTCGGGGAAGTGGCTCCGGTACCCGCCGAGCGCGAACCACCTAAGTTGAATCCGGCTGCGCATGTGATCTACGTCATCCGCGATAGCGAGCCGGAAGCAGTCATGCGGGCGGTAGCGGGAATCGCGCCGGACTTCGCGGTGAAGCTCGGGCGGCGGCCCAACTTCGACTTCGCGGATCCGGCGAATCTGCCTCCCGCCGGCTACCTGTGGACCAACGCGCTGGCGGCGGGCCTGACGGTGCGAAATTATGGAGTAATGCTGCGCAACGGGCAGGCCGTCGATCCGGCCATCCGTCCTTTTACCAAGCCGGACGCCGCGGCTTTTCTGGAAGACCTGAAACAATTTGAAGCGAGCGGAATGCTGCCGCGGCTGATTGTGATTGCCGATCCCAGCGGCGATGCCGTCAAGGCCGCGATCGCCAAGAGCCCCTTCGCCGGGAATACGGAGATCGTGGTGGGAGACTTGCGGCGCGCGGAGGCGCTGCTCGGGCTGCGGCCCATGACTCGCAAGGATTGACGCGCAAGGACTGATGACGACTCTCTGTTTCCTCTGGCACATGCACCAGCCGTTCTACAAGGATTTGTGGAGCGGAGAATACAAGCTGCCCTGGACGCGTTTACATGCCCTTAAAGACTACGCCGGCATGGTGGAAATCCTAGCCGAGTTCCCCGCGATTCATCAGACCTTCAACCTGGTCCCGTGCATGGTTGCGCAGATCGACGAGTACGCATCGGGCGCGGCGTCCGATCCCTTCCTGGATTGCGCTTTGGCGCGCGCCGAAGACCTGAGTGAAGCGCAACGCAACTTCGTCTTGAAGTATTTTTTTCAAGCCAACTATGACCGCTTGATTTGCCGCTATCCGCGCTATCGCGAATTGCATGAAAAACAGGCGCGCAAGGAAACCTTCCTAGCCCAAGACGTTCGCGATTTACAGGTGCTCAATCAGATCGTGTGGTTCGATGAGGATTTGCTGGCCCGCGACGCGGAGCTTGTCGGGTTGACCCAAAAAGGCCGCGACTTTTCACTTGCTGACCAGGCCGTGATGGCGCGCCAGCAAAAGGAAGCTTTACAGCGGGTGCTCCCCGTGTATCGGGAATTCGCGAGGCGCGGACAAATCGAAATTTCCACAACGCCCTACTATCATCCGATTCTGCCGCTCTTGTGCGATTCCGATATCGCCGCCGTGCCGCATCCGGGCGTGCCTCTCCCGCGACGCTTTCATTATCCGCAGGACGCCCGCGAGCAATTGGAGCGCGCCCGCGCCTACATGCTGGAAGTGTTCGGCGCAGCGCCGACGGGGCTGTGGCCTTCGGAAGGCGCGGTTTCCGATCACGCTCTGGCATTGGCGCACGACTCCGGTTTTACGTGGGCCGCGAGCGACAACGGTGTTCTGGGGCGTACGCTCAGCCGCGATCCCGGCGTCGACGTTACCTACAAACCATATGTCTGGCGGCAGGGCGGGCGTGATATGCGCATGATTTTTCGCGATCACTACTTGAGCGATCTTATCGGCTTTGAGTATTCGCGCATGAGCGCTAGCGATGCGGCAGGCCACTTTCTGGACCGCATCCTTCAGAACGCGGCGGGGCACAACGCGGCGGGCCGCGAAGCGCTGGTCCCCATCATTCTTGATGGCGAGAATGCGTGGGAATATTACGAAGCCAACGGGCGTCCC
This sequence comes from Bryobacterales bacterium, assembly GCA_009697505.1. Lineage (GTDB taxonomy): Bacteria > Acidobacteriota > Terriglobia > Bryobacterales > Bryobacteraceae > Palsa-187. The sequence continues at coordinate 9,583 of SHUD01000021.1, read as the reverse complement.
TTTCTGCGCGAATTGTACCGGCGCATCTCCCAGGATCCGAATCTGGAGGCCCTTACGGTTTCCGAAGCGCTCGCGAAGTTCGAGGCCGAACCGCTGCAGGGAATCTTCCCGGGGTCCTGGATCAACGCCAATTTCGACATTTGGATCGGCGCGGAAGAAGACAACCAAGCATGGGAGCTTCTGCTGGCCGCGCGCCGCGCCTACGACGAGACTCCTGACGTCTCCGAAAACGCGCGCCGGCTGGCCTACGAGGAATTGCTGATCGCCGAAGGCAGCGATTGGAACTGGTGGTATGGGCCGGAGCATGGCTCGGACAACCGTCCGGAGTTCGACCAGTTGTATCGCGATCACCTGGCGAACGTGTACCGGGCATTGGGATTGGTGCCGCCGGAAGCGCTCGCTCACCCCATTCTGCGTTCTCTGCAAGCGGGCGAGATCCATGAGCCGCCGCAGAATCCGGTTCGCGTTACGCTCGACGGCGAGATCACATCTTATTTTGAGTGGATGGGGGCGGGCCGCTACCGTCCCGATGCGCGCTCAGGAGCCATGCACGGCGGCTCACAGCCCGCGCGCGAGATGTATTACGGCTGCGATGGGGAATGCGTGGCGATTCGCTTGGATGGAGTCTCCCATGGAGTGACGATCCGCGTTGAGTTTGAAACGGGCATCACGGAAGCGCAGGTGGTGGTCGGACGGATCGCCGAGATGCAGGTTCCGCTCGCCGGGCATCGCTTCCGCGTTCATGTTTCCCACAACGGGCTGCCCGCGATGACTTTGCCCGCGCAGGGCTGGATCGAAATTGGCGAATGCATGGCGCTGGCCAAGCCCATGCTTCCTCCGCCGTAAGTCAGATAAACGCCATGGTCTTGACGCCAGAAATGTCGAAGCGCTTGCGGCAGCGCATGTTCTTGCACATGGCCTTGTCGTCCAACAGCACCATGTAGCTGGCGAATTTGGCGAAACGGGCGCGGTCGCGTTCGTCGGCGCCGCGCGGCAACTGGTCCAGTTTCTTGCGCACCATCCAGCGCAGATCGTAGCTATCCACGGTCCGGCAAAAGGGGCAATTCAACTGCAAAGGCTTGGTGGTTTCGGACTCACGAAAAAATGCGCGCTCTTCCATAATCAGGTGCCCTTTATAGCACACGCCCCTATGACACAACCAGGGGTAGACTGAAAGCGCATGCTGCGCTGCTACATCACGGATCGCCGGATTTTGCCGCCGAATGCCGCCTTTCCCGGCGCCGAATTGCTCGACGTCGTCGCCCGTAACCTGGAAGCGGGTGTCGAGTGGATTCAAATCCGCGAGAAAGATTTGTGCGCAAGGGATGTTTTCGTTCTTGTGGAGCGCGCGCTGGCTCTGGCCAATCCCCATGGTTCCAAGATCCTGGTGAACACGCGCGTGGATGTGGCATTGGCCGCGGGGGCCGCCGGCGCGCATCTGCCCGCGGGTTCTCCCGCCGCGAAAATCTGGCGAGCTGTGACGCCCCCGGGGTTCCTGATCGGTGTTTCCTGCCACAGCGTGGGTGACGTGCGAGCGGCGGAAGGCGATGGTGCGGATTACGTGGTGTTCGGTCCAGTTTTTCCGCCGCGTTCGAAAGCGCCGGCGTTGCCTCCGCGCGGATTGTCTGGCCTGGCCGAGGCCACTCGCGCCGTACGCATCCCGGTTCTGGCACTCGGCGGCATCACCGCCGCGAACGCCCAGGATTGCGTAAATGCGGGCGCCGCGGGAATCGCGGCGATATCGCTGTACCAGTCCTGTTAAAATTCTTGCGTGGCTATTCCCGCGATGAGTCAGAGCCTGCCCCGCGACGCGGCGCGACGCCTGCTGCGCATTACGGAGCGGCAACTCAAATCCTGGGAGCAGCAGAATCTGTTGCGGCCGGCCACCCACTATGGCTTCCGCGAATTGGTAGCACTACGAACCTTGATTCACCTGCGCGCCCACCGTGTTCCGGTGGCGCAAATCCGGCGCGCGATCCTGGCTCTGGCGCGGAAGCTGCGCGGCGTGGACGATCCGCTCACCGAACTGCGGCTGTATGCGGACGGCAAGAAGATCCGCGTGGAATTGGAAGGCCGCGCGATGGAGGCCGAATCCGGCCAATTGCTGTTCAACTTCGACCGCCGGGAGATCAACCGCCTGCTCGAATTCCGCGCCAAGGAAGATCCCCGGGCCGTGCGCGATCAGCGCCAAGAAGCCGAACAGTGGTTCCAGCGCGGACTGGACCTGGAGGCCAGCGGCGCTTCGAACCAGGAAGTGATGGAGGCCTACGAAAAGGCGATCCAGTTGGACCCCCATTCGACCGGCGCGCTGGTGAATCTGGGAACCGTATACTTCAATGCGCGCAATTTTGCGAAGGCCGAGGTTTGCTACCGCCAGGCTACCCAGGTGGACCCCAACTACGCGCTGGCGCACTTCGATCTGGGCAATTTGTTCGACGAGCGCGGCGATCGCGCGCGCGCCATGGAACATTACCTGACGGCGATCCGCATTTCGCCAACCTACGCGGATGCGCACTACAACGTAGCGCTGTTGTATCAGGCCTCCAACCAGGCCATGAAGGCCGTGCGGCATTGGATGACCTACCTGAAACTGGATCCCACCAGCCAGTGGGCCACCATCGCCCGGCGCGAACTCAACAAGCTGCGGGACGCTACCATTGTGCGCGGGTCGGGCCGTTAGCCGGACGGCGCAGGGAAGCGGCTAGTGCGTCAGGGAGTAGATGACGTAGTTGACGCCGACGCGGATGCCCAGCGCCGAATACTTTTCGGGATAGCGCGGCGAATCCGCCCACTCCCAGGAATCGCCGACGTCGGAGTTGAAGTCCATGGTCACCATCAGCCGGCCGTGGTCGTCGTAAATTCCCTTCCAATAGTCCCGGTAACCGTCGCTGCGGTAGGTGGTGCCGCGCCCCAGCGCCCACTGCCCGGGAATCTGGTAGCGGTCGTCCAGATCGTAGACTGCATGAAACACGGGGTCGGCATTGTCGATCTCCACGGTCTCGCGGTCCGGGAAAACCACGTCCATGCTTTCCGCAAAGCGGTTCCATTCCTGCGTGCCCCAGAAATCGTCGAGCATCAGGAATCCGCCGCGCAGCAGGTAATCCCGCAAGCGGGCGGCCTGGGTGCGGGTCAACTTCCAGTCGCCCATTTCGCCGGCGGCCAGCCAGGGCCAGTTGTAAACGTCGTCGCCGTCATCCAGATTAATGGGCTGCTCCACGGAGCGGACATTCAGGCGCGTCAGCCGCCGCAGGGCCAGCGAAAACTGCCGGTCGGCGCGCGGATAATCCTGGGCCCAACTGGTGCCGCCCTCGCGCCAGTCGAAACGGCCCCCGTAACCCAGCGGCCGGCTGAAACGGGCATTGGGATGAGACGGATACATCAGCCGCGCAAACACAAATTCCGCGGGCACGTTGTAATCCGCGGGCAGGCTGACGTTATCGTAGGGTTCGAGACTCGTGTACACGCGGAATTCGCGCTGCGCGTAGATCGCCGTGACCGAGGCAGCCGCCGCGCACGCCAATAACCAATATCGAAGTGTTCGCGTGCCAAACATTTCGCCGGGACACCAAACCCACTGTGAGGATACCACTAAGGGCGGTGGCCGCATCCGGTGCGGGTGTGAACACCCCACGGGTTAGAATAAGAACATCTTGAGTCGCATCTCTTACGCTTTCCGTAGTTTCTTTTCCATTCTGTTCGGAGGGGCGCTGGCTCCCGATATCGCGCTGGCCTTCGGATACGTCAAGGCCGCCGCGGTAAAGCCCACGGCTCCGGCGGCTCCACCTAAACCGGAAGCTCCGCCCAAGCCGCAGGCCGGGCCTGCCGATGGCGCCGTTCAGATTTTGTCCATCCTGCAGCGCGACGCCCGGCTGGTGGATTTCCTGATGGAAGACATCTCCGCCTATTCCGACGAGCAGATCGGCGCGGCGGTGCGCGATGTGCAGGCGCAGTCCAAGCAATCGATGGAGCGCTACTTGCGCTTGCAGCCGGTTTTGGACAGCGTCGAGGGAGACTACGTCAAGCTGGATGGCATCGCGGCGGGCTCGGTGAAGCTGATCGGTAACGTGCCCGCCAGCGGCAAGGCTCCCGGCGGTTTGCTCCGCCACAAGGGCTGGAAGGCGGACCAGGTCGATCTGCCCGCCGCGGCGCCCGGCTCGGTTCTGGCGCCCGCTGAAATCGAAATCGAGTAGCCCCCGAGTTCCGGCATGAACATCGGCATCGACCTCGGCACCACGAACTCCGCGCTCGCGTTCATTGATTCTTCCGAGGACGCCGACTTTCCGGCGATTCAGGTGCTCGCCATCCCGCAGTATGTGGCGCAGGGCCGCCTCGAGTCGCAGCGCACGCTGCCCTCGTTCCTGTATTTGGGCGATCAGGAATACACCGGGGTCTTCGCGCGCGAGCAGGGCGCGATTGTTCCCACCAAGTGCGTGCATTCGGCCAAGAGCTGGCTGTCGAATCCCGACGTCGACCGCACCGCTAAGATCCTGCCCTGGGACGCCCAGGAGGGCGGGCGCGTACTGTCGCCGGTCGAAGTATCGACGCGCGTATTGAAGCATCTCGCCGCTGCCTGGGAAAAGCAGAACGGCTCGCCGATTTCGGCGCACAAAGTTGTGTTGACCGTCCCCGCCAGCTTCGACGAAGAAGCCCGCGAGCTGACGGTCATGGCGGCGCGCGAAGCCGGCATCGAGCAGTTGACGCTGCTCGAAGAACCCGCCGCGGCGTTCTATTCGTGGATCGCCAACGATCTCACGCGTTCGCAGAAGAGCTTGTTCGACGGCCAGACGGTGCTGGTGTGCGACGTCGGCGGCGGCACCAGTGACTTTACGCTGATCCGCGTCGCGCGCGAAGGCGACCGCATCGACTTTACGCGCACGGCGGTCGGCAAGCACCTGCTGTTGGGCGGCGATAATCTGGACCTGACGTTGGCCTGGCTGGTGGAGTCGAAACTCGGCAAGACGCTGTCGATTCGCCAGCGCAGCGGTCTGCGGCGGCAATGCGCGGCGGCCAAGGAAAAGCTGCTGGCCGATCCTAATCTGGCGAGCGTAGAAATTACCGTGCTGGGCGGTGGTTCGTCGCTGGTGGGTGGCACGCTCAAGACGGAAATCCGGCGCGAAGAGGCGCTGGAGCTGGCGCTCGACGGTTTCCTGCCGGTGTGTGAGCTCGCCGACCGGCCCAAGGAAGAAGAGCAGAGTCCGTTCCGCGAGCTGGGCTTGCCTTACGTGTCCGATCCCGCCGTGACGCGCCATCTGGCGGCGTTTCTGGCATCGGCGGGTGGTCCGAAGGGTGATGCCGTCCCCGATGCCATTTTGTTCAACGGCGGATTCTTCATTCCGGAGATTCTGCGCCAGCGCGTCGCCGACGTGCTGGCACACTGGTATGGCCGCCGTCCCTTGATTCTCGATAATCGCGATCTGGATCTTGCTGTGGCCGTGGGCGCGGCGTATTACTCGTACGTGCGCTCGACGGGCCAAGGGCTTCTGGTTCGTGGCGGCCTCCCGCGCGCCTATTTCATTGCCTTAGGTGGGGGTCTCGGCGGAAGCGACGACGAATCTTTGCGCACCATGTGTCTGGTGCCGCGCGGTTCCGAGGAAGGTTCCACGCTGGAAATCGACCCCGGCAATCTCCAGTTGATCACCAACAAGGCGGTGTCGTTCCGCTTATACAGTTCCCGTATGCGGACGGAGGACCAGCCCGGCGATGTGGTGGAGTTTCCTAAGACGTCAGAAGACGGAGAACCGCACCTCCATGCGCCTTTAAACGCTGTGCTGCGGTTTGGAAAGGCCGGGGAGCGCCTGGTTCCCGTGAAGCTGGGCGCGAAACTGACCGAAGTCGGGACGCTCGAGATTTGGGCGGATTCGAAAGCGAGTGAGCACCGCTGGCGCTTGCAATTCGAGTTGCGTAAAGCGGCGCGGCAGGCCTCCCCGGCACGCCCCGCCGCGGTGATCAGTGATGAGGCGCTGACTACGGCCGAAGATCTGATCCGCGAGGCATTTCTTGGTGACACCCGTCTGGGAGACGCCCGTCTGGCAAACAGCGGCGAAGCCGCGCATTTGCCCGGACGCCTGGAGCAGACGCTCGGCCTGGGCCGCAACTCCTGGCCCGTGTCGGCGATTCGCAAGCTTGCCGATCAGATGCTCGAACACGCCGAGGGACGCAAGCGCAGTGCGGCGCACGAACTTCGCTGGCTCAACCTGTGCGGGTTCTGCCTGCGCCCGGGCTTCGGATTCCCTGGCGACGATTTCCGCATCGAGCAGGCGCGCCGCGTGTATGCCGCTGGCCTGGTATTCGCCAATCAGGTGCAGAACGAAATCGAGTGGTGGATTTTCTGCGGGCGCGTGGCTGGCGGTTTGAACAAGAACCAGCAGACCGACGTGTTCCAGCGATTGTCGCCCACGCTGCTGCCGCGCGGATCGAAAAAACCGCAGCGCGTGAATCCCAGTCTGCTGCGCGAGATGTGGCGCGCGGCGGCGAGCCTGGAATTGCTGCCGCTGCAAACGAAAACGCAACTCGGCGATGAGCTGCTCGCGCGCGTCCTGAAAGGCGATTTCGTCGATACCGGCCTGTGGTGCCTGGCGCGGTTGGGCGCTCGCAAACTATTCTACGGTCCCATCAACCAGGTGTTGCCACCTGCCACGGTTGCGAACTGGGCCGAGGCTCTGCTCAAGGTACCCAAGTCCGCCGATGCTGTTACCTCCTTGGCTCGGGTGACGGGCGACGCAACGCGAGATCTGCCGGCGCATACTCTAGGGACAGTCCGCCGGACATTCCCCCATATCGACCTCCAGGCCGAGGCCGCCTGTGACCTCTCGGCCATGGGTAAGATTTTTGGTGAAGAGCTGCCGTCGGGTTTGGTTTTCCATGAATGAACTGGCCATCGTCGAGAAGATCCGCCGCCTGGCGTTGCGCGGTCCCCAAATCACGCTGGGCATTGGCGACGATTGCGCCATCTATCGTCCCAAGAGCGGGGAAGATCTGCTGTTCAAGATCGACCCTATGATCGAGGACGTGCACTTCCGGCGCGACCAGCCGCCGGCAATCCTGGGCCAGCGCGCCCTGGGTCGAAATTTAAGCGACATCGCGGCCATGGGAGGGACGCCGCACTTCTGTTTGGTATCGCTGGCCATACCCGATGGCTTCGGCGGCAAGTGGCTCGACCAGTTCTATCGCGGGCTGATGGCGCTGGCGCGCAAGACTGGAACGGCACTGGCGGGCGGCCATCTGGCGCGCGCGGAGAAGATCTACTGTGATGTCGTGGTCAGTGGCAGCGTTCCTCGCGGCAAAGCCCTGCTGCGCAGCGGCGCGCGGCCGGGTGACGCGATATACGTCTCAGGACGCTTGGGCAAGGCTTGGCACAAACGCATCCAGCCGCGGCTGGAATTAGGCCGCAGCCTGCGCGGCCGCGCGACGTCGTGCATGGACTTGAGCGACGGCCTTTCGCTCGACTTGCACCGCCTGTGCGTGGCCTCCGGCGTGGCAGCGAACGTCGACCGCGTGCCGGTCGTTCGAGGTGCAACGCTGGAACGTGCGCTGCACGGAGGGGAAGACTACGAACTTCTCTTCACTCTTCCGCTTCGTCTGGCCGCGCCTCCGGGAACGACGCGGATCGGCGGCATTGTCAAAGGCAGCGCCGGGGCTGTGCTCTATCAGGGACAACCCCTCCCGCGCCGCGGCTACGATCATTTTGCGGGAGCATAATTTAGAAATGAGCCGAATTCTCTGTTTGGTCCTGGGAGTCGTTCTCACGCTCCACGCGCAGACGCCCGCGCCGGCGTTCGCCAACTTGGACTACGCTCCCGCGGAACCCGCAGCCAGCAATGGCCACAAGCTGGATCTTTACATTCCCGCCGGCGCTCCGCGACCCTTGCCGCTGGTCATCTGGACGGCGGGTTCGGCGTGGAGGCGCGATACCGGTAAGGACAGGGCCGAAATCGTCGCCGCGCAACTGAATCCGGCGGGCTACGTTGTGGCGGGTGTTTCTATTCGCTCCAGCTCGCAGGTGACGTTTCCCGGGCAGGTACACGATATCAAGGCTGCCATCCGCTGGCTGCGCGCCAACGCGACCAAGTACAATTTCGATCCCAATCACATCGCCATCATGGGCGATAGCTCCGGCGGGTGGACCGCGTCGATGGCGGCGGCGACCGGCGATGCTCCGGAGATGGAAGGTTCCGCCGGAACCACGGGGGTCTCCAGCGCGCTACAGGCCGCCGTCGCATTCTATCCGCCGACCAACTTTCTGACCATGGATGCCTGGGCGCTCCGCAAGTGCGATCCGCAAGGGTGCCATGACGGCGAGCATTCGCCGGAGTCCGACCTGGTCGGCTGCGCGATCCAAACCTGCCCGGAGAAGGTGAAGGCCGCGAGTCCGATGACTTACATTACCCCCCGCCGATCCGCCCATCATGATTCTGCACGGCAATTCCGATCCACTGGTGCCGCACAACCAGGGCGAACAGTTTTACATGGCGCTCAATAAGGCATGCAAGGACGCCATCTTCATCAGCTTGCCCAAGGCCCCGCACGGGAACTCCAACGGCTTTCTCACCGACGATTCCTTACGCGAGGCGGCCACCATGCGGTCCACTGTTTCGGCCGGATGTGCAGTCGCGAATCCCATGCCGTACAGGCCGGCCTGGAAGACTGTGATCGATTTCCTCGACCGGTATATGAAGTGAGAAGCCGTTGGCTCCCGAGCGGACCCGTGGTACGCTAAGGCTGATTTGGGGACACCGCTATGAATCGCTTCGCATTCCTGTTGCTCGCCGTGACCTGCTCCATCACCGCGCTGGGGCAGCGCTTTCAGCCACTCACTGGTCCCGTCCCGCGCACGGCGGACGGCAAGCCGGATCTCAGCGGAGTCTGGGAGCACCCTTTTGTGCCGGATATGACCAAGGATGCCCCCAACCAGAAGGGTACGGCGGAGCTTCCTTTTACCGAATGGGGCGCTAGCGAGTGGAAGAACTACCATCCCGAGAATGGCGATTACACTGGCGCGTGCCTGCCCTTCGGCTTGCCGCGCTCGGTCAACTCGCCCTACCCCATACAGATCGTGCAGACCTCCAAGTACCTGGCGCTTCTTTTCGAGCAGAGCACGTGGTTTCATGTAGTCCCCGTCGACGGCCGCGGGCATCGCAAGCAAGATCCGATATGGTTTGGGGACTCCGTGGGTCACTGGGAAGGCGACACGCTGGTGGTCGATACGGTGAATTTTAACGGCCACACGCGCATGGATACGATCGGTCATCCGCACAGCGACCAGTTGCACTTGACCCAGCGCTTCACGCGCACGGATTTGGGGCACATTTCTTACGAGATGATCGTCGAAGATTTAAAGACGTATACCAAGCCCTGGAAGAACACGCGCACATTTATTCTGCGGCCGGACTGGGAGATCATGGAGTACTCGTGCGAGGAAAATAATAAGGGCCTGTGGGACGGCCACATCAAGGTGCCCAAGTATTAAAGGTTAGAGAGTCCTGCTATTCTGAGGACGAACCGTCTCGAGCGGGAGTAATTCAGTGGTAGAATGCCAGCTTCCCAAGCTGGACGTCGCGGGTTCGAGTCCCGTCTCCCGCTCCAA
>SHUD01000020.1 GCA_009697505.1 Bryobacterales bacterium | reverse complement strand
ATCGTACCGCCAACTGTTCCAGGCTCCCTTCACCTTGCTGGTGAGCCTCCAACAGCTTGCGCCTCAAATCATCTGAATATGCTTTCGCCATCTGCGGCCAGGCGAAGAGCCAGAGCAGTTCCTATTATCTACGAAAATGGTCTAGAAGCGCAAAGGCCGCGATGGCGCGGCGTCAAGTGAAGCAGGAACCCGCAGGCTGGTGACGCCGGAGCGAGTCCGTTTTGCGCGTGTTCCTCAAAACACCCGTTCCTGGCGTTTTAACGTTCCGAACGCCCCGATATTGGACACCGCGAACGACACGCGGACCTGGCTCTCGTTGCGGGTACCCACGGCAAAGCGGTAATACTGCACACTCAGTCCGCAACAATCGGTGTTATACGTGAGCTGCGTTTGCGTAAACTGCATGACGCCGACACGGTAGTCGTAGGCGGCATTGAAGCCATAGCTGAAGCCGCGCCGCGTGTCGGAGCCATAGGCGAAGGAGCCGCGGAACTGATTCGCATTGGGCGAGAGAAGGGTGTTGGTCTTGATATCCGTGTGGGCCACCGACACGCGGTAGTCTTTGATCCGTCCGTCCAGCGCCAGCGTACTGTTGACGATGTCGCGCCGGAGCGGGTCGTAGTCTGTCCGCCACTCCAGGCCCACGCGAGATTGCAAGCGCAGCGCGCTTACGATGGGCGAAGAACGCCGGCGTCCATCCAAATACCCGTACCCGGTCAGGTCCAGCGAGCTCTGCAGCACGTTCCGTATGCCGGGGACGATCGCGCCGCCGAAAGTGGGATCGAAAAAGCGGTCATACCAGACCTGCCAGGTGACAAAATCCGTGACGTTGCCGTCCTTTTCCTTGGCCAGCAAACGATTGGTGACGGAGAACTCCACCTGATTGGTATTCGAAAGCAGATCGGATTCATCAAAGCGGATGACATTGGCGAAGTTGTCGATCCCGCCCGTGTACTTATAGACCACGCGGGGTTCAATAATGTGCTTGACCTTGTCGCCCATCCAGGAAGGAGCATCGAAAACGCGTGCCAGCGAAGGCAGCAGCACGTCAACGGAGACGTCGCGCGAGTTCCGCAAGATGTTCTCGCCGGTGAAACCCGTACCCCGGTCGCTCGACCCATAAGCCGTCTGGCGGATCCCGAAGGTGGGCGTCACATGGACCCCCATCCAGTGAAACGCCGTGCTGATACGCGGCGCGAAGTCCAGCCGGCTGACGAACTGCCGCGTCTGAAACAGATTCTGGCTCCGCCGTAGCAGCCCCGCGCTGGAGTCCAGCGAAACCCAGAAGGGCCAGCCTTTGAAGTCGAGCTGATGCTCGCGGGTCAGGAACTGGACCTCGGGAAGTTTGCGGATGGAAATATAATCATGCGGCAACGTGCTCTGGAAGTTTACGTTCCTCTGCACGACAAAATTGACCCCGTAGTCCGCCCAGTGCTTGGTGACAAAGCCCACGGAGTTGGTCTGCGAGCTGATGGCTTCCGTGAAGGACTCGGTGAACTGCTGCCGGAAGGCCAGAGAAGTAATGTAGCTGAGATCGCCCCGTGCCAGCCATCCCTTGCCCAGATCGGTTTTCGCGTTCCCCCGCAGGACCGCCCCGCTGGCGTAGCGGAGGCTGTTACGGCGGTCCTTTAGTCCATCGGCGAGTACGTCGAAGCTAGTGCGTTCGTTGGGATCGCCGCGGAAGTCGACGTGGTGCGCAAATCCGGCGGAAGTGAAGTAACGCGTCCGGTACGTGAGATCATAACTGCGGTTGATGGCCCAGTAATAGCCCGCTCCGATCATATACCCGCGGCGCGAACTACGGCCCATGTTAGGGATTAAAAAGCCACTCTTACGGGGTTCTTTTTTAAGGGACTTATAGAAATAGGGAAAATACATCAGACGCACGTTGCGCAGGTAGAACCAGGAGCTGCGCGCAATTGCGTGCTCGCCGGGCACCACCTCGAAAGTAGACGCCTTCAGGCGCCACCAGGTACGGGGCAGCTCGCAATCGGTGAGGAAGCCATCGTGAAGGATATAGTGATCCTTGAGACGTTCTGCCCATTTCCCTTGAAAATAAAACGGATTCTGCGTCGTAAGCAGCCCCCGGCGCGCTTGAATTCGCGCCGCTGCCGATCCGGAGACTTCGTAAAACTTCCCCGTCTCGGTGTTCACGTTGTACTCCGCTTTTTCGCAGTCAAGTTTCTCACCGCGCGTGAAATGTTCGAAATGAACATGCCCGCGCGCTTCCAGCTCTCCCGTTTCTGAGTTGTAATCCACTTCATCCGCGCGCAACTGCATGTCCGTGGTTTCGATGCGTACATTGCCCCGCAGGCGCCGCGAAACGCCTTCCACCTCTTGTGTCACGGACTCAATACGCACATGCTCCGCATCGGGAACGTTGGCGCGGGCGGGTTGGACTGGCCGATCTATGTTAGTACTAGGAGCGTTCGGTGCGGGCGCCGGTGGTAAAGCGGGAACATATACTTGTGCACTTAAATGTAATACGGGAAAGACGCCTATAAAACAAAAAGCGTGACAAATGTACCGAAGTATGGTACTTAGGTTTGGCGGGCTAGTACTGGGGTTCTGGACGGTTAGCTTCAAGCGGGCCGCGACCTAGTACATTGTAACAGCCGCGTGCGTGACCCAGATCGAAGTTGGCCGGAACGAAGCAGACCAATAATTACGATGCAGTGTTTTCATTGCAAAGCTTGGAATGAGGAGGACGAGCGGCGTTGCGTACGCTGCGGCCGGCGTCTGTATGCTGCCGCTCCGCGTCCTGCTCCGGATGTGTATCCGGTAACCGGCGCGACCGCTCCCGAACTCGAGGCACTGCCTGGCGGACGCCGGACCGACCCGGAAGCAGCGCCCTGGGCCCCGCTGGGACGGCCGGAGGGCGGCTATCAACCCTCCTTGTTCCGCGATTCATCGCCGGGTCCGAAAGTTGTTCCCATACCGATGCTGACGCCTCGCCCGCGCACGCCGGAGCGCAAGGTTTCGCGTCCCCACACATCTGCCCGGCAACCGCGCCGTTCCGGTGAATCGCAGCAGTCCCTGGACTTCCTGCGTACCGGCGCTCACTCGCGCACGCTGGCGACCGAAGTGGAGGCAGTGATCTATTGCGACGCCCCGGTGGCGCTGCCCGTGCACCGCTTGATGGCTGCCGCCGCGGATGGCGCGATGATCGCCCTCGCAGTGAGTTTGTTCCTGATGATCTTCTTCCTTTCCGGCGGCCACATTGCGTTTACCAAGCAAACCTTCTTGTTGGCCCTGGGGATTGTCGGAGCCGTCACCTTCACGTATCGCCTGCTGTGGTGTCTGGGCAACGGGGATACGCCCGGTATGCGCTTCGCCAATTTGCGGCTGGTCAACTTTGATGGCAAGACTCCGGATCGCGATCAGCGGTTGTTGCGATTGGGTGCGTCGGTGTTGAGCCTGGCTTCGGTGGGCTTGGGCCTCCTGTGGGCCCTGGTCGATGAAGAGCATCTCACCTGGCACGACCACATCTCCAAAACCTTTCCCAGCGCGGGCTGAGGCGCGGCCCCTACTTCGAAATCGTCTCCAGCGATAACTGGTTCGTGCGCGGCCCGAAGCATCCAATCACCACCACCACCACCGCCATGCTTCCGGCGATAAACACGAACACTCCGGGTACGCCAAAGCGTTCCAGGATGAAGGCGATGGCAAAGGCGCTGAACACCACCGACAGGCGGCTCCAGGAATACACGAACCCCACCCCCAGCGCCCGTATGCGCGTGGGATAGAGTTCCGCCTGATACGTGTGCAGCGAATACGACAGGATGTTATTCGATATCGTCAGCATCATCCCCAGCGCGATCAATACCGGCGCGGCCGACATTTGCCCGAACCAAACTCCGAAGAAAGCGACGCTCGCCGCCGCCATCACGATCTGCCACTTGCGCTCGATCTTGTCGGCGAACCGGTAGGCCAACAGTGGCCCGAACGGCGCTGCCATGGCGATGAAAAACGTATACTCCAGGCTGCTGGTGATCGGGATGCCGCGCCTGATCAGCAGCGTCGGTACCCAATTGGAAAAACCGTAGAACCCCACCGTCTGAAAAATATTGAATACGACGAGCATCAACGTCCGGCTGCGATAGGTACGGTTCCACAATTCCGCGAAGCTCGCGCGGCCCGCCGGCGGCGCTGCCTCGCTCACCGCGACCGGCGGGATCTCGGCTTGGCTCACTCCCGGCAGAGCGGACTCCGCCTCCAGCGCCACTTTCTTTTCGAGTTCGCTGACCACGCGTTCGGCTTCCTCCAGGCGGCCGTGCTCGGCCAGCCACCGCGGACTCTCCGGCAGACCCAGGCGGATCCACCACACCACCGCCGCACCTGCGGCTCCGGCCAGCACCACCCAGCGCCAACCGTCCAGCCCCAGCGGAGCTTTCTCCACCAGCAGCCAAGCCAGCAACGCCACCGTGGGAACCGAGCTGAACTGGACGGTCTGATTGAAAGCGAACGCGCGGCCCCGCATTTCCTTCGGCACCAGTTCGGATATATACGTGGCGATGGTCACCAGTTCCACGCCTACGCCGATCCCCGATAGAAAGCGCCACAGGTTCAATCCGAATACGTCGGTCTGAAACGCCATGACCACGCTCGCCGCCGTGTACCAGAGCAGGGAAAACGTAAAGATGGTTCTCCGCCCGAAGCGGTCGGCCACGAATCCGAACAGAGCCGTTCCCAGAAACAAGCCGGAAAACATCGCCGCCACGAAGCTGGCGACGCCCGTGGTACCGAACAATCCGCGCGTGGTGGGAGTCAAAATGCCGCTGCGCACCAGCGTCGGCGCAATGTAACCGGTTAGGAACAGATCGTAAAACTCGAAGTAGCCGCCCAACGAAATCAGCGCGACTAACTTCCAAACCGCGCGCGTCGCCGGCAGACGGTCCATCCGCGCGCCGATGGCGGCGGCATCGCTCAGATTGGTGGGCATGGCGAGAGTGCTGGGTTTAGTATATGGGTTCAGTATAATTGGCACCTGATGGGAGGTGTTATGCCGTTCGCACGCACTCTAGTCCTGGGGCTTGGTCTGAGTTTACTGCTGGGCAGCCCGGCGCACGCACAAAGCGGCACGCAGGGCACTGCCACCGTACAGGGTTTGATCACGCAGCGCGGCATGTCGCTCGGCATGGCCCGCACCATCGCCGAAGCCGCGCTCGCCGAATGCAAGGCGCGGGGCTACAACACGGCCGTGGCCGTGGTGGATCGCGGAGGGCAGCTCCTGGTGCTGTTGCGCGACGAGCAGGCCGCTCCGCAGGTCGGCGAAATGGCCCGCCGCAAGGCGTACACCGCGCGCATGTTCCGCGTCTCCACCCAGGAGTTTCAGAAGCGCACCGCTAATGACGCGCCGCAGGCGGGCCAGCGCAACCTCGCCGACATCCTCGCGCTTTCCGGGGGCGTGCCCATCCAGCTAGGCAAGGAAACCATTGGCGGCGTCGGCAGCGCGGGCTCCACGCTGGATATCGACGACGCCTGTTCCAAGGCCGGCATTGCCAAAGTGGCGGATCTTCTCAAGTAGCGTGCTCGTGAAGACAGCCCGCTCGCTTCTGCTGGCCTTACTCACCGCTTCGGTGATTCTTGCGCAGCCAACACCCACACCGGAGTATGTCATCGGCGGCATGACATTCCAAGCCAATCTGCGCGCGCGAACCGAACTGTGGGATTGGTTTCACGCCGATTCCGGCGACCACGGCTACGCGTATTCCGGCAACATTCTCCGCCTCGGTCTCTCGCGATCCACAAAGCAATGGGATTGGCAAGCTGAATTCGCCGTGCCGTTTCTACTGGGCCTGCCGTCCAATGCCGTCGCGCCCGGCGCGCAGGGCCAACTCGGCCTGGGGGCCGCTTACTTCGCCAACAGTCAAACCGGCAGCAACACCGCGATGCTTTTTCCCAAGCAGGTTTTCTGGCGCTGGAAGAACATCGGTGGCGTGGCCGGGCAGAGTCTGCGCATCGGGCGCTTCGAGTATGCCGATGGGACGGAGCGCACGCCCCAGAATCCGACTCTCGCCGCGCTTAAACGGGATCGCGTCGCGCAGCGGCTCATCGGCACCTTCGCCTGGACCCACGTCGCTCACAGCTTTGACGGATTTCAATACATTTTGGACAAGCCCAGCGCTACGTTCGCCGTGGTATCCGCGATACCCACTCGTGGTGTGTTCCAGACCGACGGCTGGGGCGAGACCCGCACCGCCTTCACCTACGCTGCTTACACGCGCGGCTGGGGCGGCGGCAACCACGTGGCCGAAACGCGAGTGCTCGGCATCTACTATCACGACTGGCGTTCCCTTGTGAAAACGGACTCGCGAGCCTTGGCTGTGCGCCGCACGGATCTCGCTAACATCCGCATCGGCACCTTTGGCGGTCATCACTTGAGCGCATTCACGTCGTCGGCAGGAACCGCTGACATTCTGCTTTGGGGCGTCGCGCAGACCGGGCGCTGGGGAACCCAGGATCACCGCGCCCACGCCTTCGCCCTCGAGGGCGGTTTTCAACCGCGAGCCACCAGCGGTTGGCTCGGGCATTGGAAGCCTTGGCTGCGCGCCGGCTACTTCGAAAGTTCCGGCGACAGCACGCCCAACGATAATGCCCACGAAAGCTTTTTTAACTTGATGCCCTCGCCGCGGCCCTTCGCCCGCTTCCCGTTCTTCAACCTGATGAACAACCGCGATATCCATGCCGCGCTGATCTCGCGCCCCCACGGCCGCGTCACGATATCCAATGAGTTCCACGCACTGCGGCTGTCGAGTACGAATGACCTTTGGTACATCGGCGGAGGCGTGTATCAACCCTGGACCTTCGGTTACGCCGGCCGAGCCGCCGGCGGCGCTCGATCCCTGGCTAACCTCTATGACGTTCAGGTGGATTACCGCCTGAATCCGGCCGTCTCCGTTACCGGATACTTCGGCTTCGCACAGGGCCTCGCCGTCACGCGGACCATCTATCCCAAAGGCAAGGACGCGCGGCTTGGATACGTCGAGCTGAATTACCGGTTTTGAGCAGTGGGATGCCTTACAGAAGATCGATGACTTCATCCGTCAACAGCTCCGCATGGCGGATAATCGAGCGTAGCAAAGGTTCCTTGAGTGTCTTACCGGCATGGACGGGCACTACCGTGCGTGCCTTCGTTTGCGGATGATACAGGATGATACAGAATGAGGTGGCTGCCCCTTTGCCGGTCCTCGACAAATCCCGCGCGTTTGAGGGCTTGAATCACCTTCCGCGCAGTCAGAGCCGGAAGCTTTGCCATGGTTCAAGCGGGAGCCGGAACCGAGATCGTCACTCTGCTCTGGAACGATTTCCCTTCCTCAGGAATCGGTTCCCCGTGGGCGACGAGACTTTCCAGATACAACGCAATCGCCTCTTTGACATTGCGCTCCGCCTCTTCCAACGTCTCTCCCTGGGTATGGCAGCCAGGCAAAGCGGGAACTAACGCTACAAAGCCGCCTTCCGGGGCTTGCTCGTAGTAGATCGAGTACGAAAAAGCTTTGGCATTTGGGCGCTTCATTACCTTCATTGTAGTGGTAGTTTACGCCTGCGCGGGTTAGCGAAACCTACATTCCGGCCCAGCACCCTTTCTGGGAAACGGACCTTAGTCATAACAGCCGACCTTCGAGCGCTGCTTTGACGATTGGGTCTAATCGGTAAACGGATTGTGCATTCCGCCATACCGCCCCGCATGTTACCCTGAGATATTGCATTAGTCTATGCCTGCGCGGGTGAGCGAGACCTTCGTCCTGCGCACATACCCTTTCCGGGAAGCGGACCTGGTCGTCAGTTTCCTGACCCGTGATCTGGGGAAACTGCGTGGAGTTGCCCGGCGCGCCCGCCGGCCGAAAAGCCCCTTTGGATCGGGGCTGGAGCGGCTGTCCCGGGTCCGCATGGCGTACTTCCAAAGGGAGAATGCCGAGCTGGTCAGTCTGTCCGGCTGCGAGTTAATCGAATCGCAGTTCGGATTGCAGTCCGAATATGAAATGAACGTGGTGCTGGATTACTTCACAGAGGTCACCGAACAAGTGCTGCCGGCCAACGAGCCGAATGAAAAGTTCTTCCGCCTGCTGGTGGCGGTGCTAGCGTATCTGCGCGAGAGCGGTAACCCGTGGGTGGCAGTAACATATTTTTCGGTCTGGACCGTCCGCCTCATCGGCATCTGGCCCGAAGCCCGCGTCAGCGAAGAGACCGCCGAAATCGTGCATGAAATGTTCGAGAAGCCGATTGCGGCGCTGACTCCGCGCGAATGGTCCAAGGCCACCGCCAGCGACTTGCGCCGCGTCCTGATCCGCACCATGGAGCAGCACGCCGAGCGCCGCTTCTTAACCGTACCGTTGTTGGAGGCTCTCTAGATTCCCCGTTTCCCCATGGATTCCTTTCAGCAAACTCTGTTCAAGTTAAAGCGCTACTGGGATGAACGCGGCGCCATCATTCAGGAACCCTATGACGTCGAGGTCGGCGCCGGTACCATGTGTCCGGAGACGTTCCTGCGCGTGCTCGGCCCCAAACCGTACCGCGTCGCCTACGTGCAGCCCAGCCGCCGCCCCGCTGACGGACGCTACGGAGAGAACCCCAACCGCCTGTACAAGCACCAGCAATTGCAGGTGATCCTGAAGCCCACGCCCGACGACATCCTGGACCAATACCTGGGGAGCCTGGAAGCCATCGGCATCGATCTCTCCAAGCACGACATCAAGTTTGAAGAAGACAACTGGGAATCGCCCACGCTCGGCGCCTGGGGCATCGGCTGGCAGGTGATGCTCGACGGCATGGAGATCACCCAGTTCACTTACTTCCAGCAATGCGGCGGAATCGACCTGGAACTGGTGCCTGCCGAAATTACGTACGGCCTGGAGCGCCTGACCGCGTTTTTGCAAGGCGTCGAGAGCGTCTACGACATTGAGTGGACCAAAGGCGTCAAGTACTCCGACGTGCGCCTGGCCGACGAGCTTCAGTTCTCGGTCTACAACTTTGAGACGGCCAACGTGGACCGCCTCTGGCGCCTGTTTGCCGAGCATGAAGCCGAGTGCAAGGAACTGCTCGCCAAATACGAAGACTATCCCGACAAGAAACGCTTTCCTGTGCTGCCGACTTACGATCAGGTGCTGAAGTGTTCGAATCTGTTTAATCTGCTCGACGCGCGCGGCGCCATCTCCGTCACCGAGCGTGTCGGCGTCATCAAGCGAGTGCGCGATCTCGCAGTGGGAACCGCCAAAATCTGGGTCGATCAACAGGGGGCAGGATGAACTTCCTCCTCGAAATCGGCACCGAAGAAATCCCGCACTGGATGATTCCAGGCGCGCTCAACCAGCTAGCCGCGATGCCTCTGTTCGGCGCGGCCCCGCAAGTGGACGCGACTCCGCGGCGTCTCGTCGTCCGCGCCACCGGACTCCCCGAGCGCACGCCCGACGAAGTGCAGGTCATCAAGGGTCCGCCGGTTTCCGCCGGTGACAAAGCCGCTGCCGGATTCGCCAAGAAACAGGGCGTCGATCTCTCAGCCATGACCAAGGTGGGCGATTATTACGAACTACGCAAGAACGTACCAGGCCGTGCCGTGCGCGACATCCTGGCTGAATCGCTCCCCACCACTATCCTTGGCCTCCAGTGGCCCAAGACGATGTACTGGATCGGCGGCAAGACCGGCCCTCGCTTTATCCGTCCCATCCGCTGGATCGTGGCTCTGTTGGACAACGTCATCATTCCGTTTGAAATCGCCGGGGTAAAGAGCGACAATATCACGCGAGGCCATCGCATTCTCGGCGCACCCTCAGTTCCAGTAACGTTTGACAACTACGAGACCGAGCTGCGTAGCAATTTCGTCCTCCTCTCCGCTGAAGAGCGCCGCGGCAAGATCCGCATCGAAACGGCGGCACTCGGCGCCAAGCCCGACGCGGATCTGCTCGAAACCCTCACCTACATCACGGAATTTCCGGCAGCCATCAAAGGTGACTTCGATCCGGCCTATCTTGAACTCCCCGCCGAAGTCTTAACCACCGTGATGCGCCATCACCAGAAATATTTCTCGGTGGAGTCCGCGCCCGGCCAGCTCGCCCCGCATTTCGTGGCGGTGATGAATACCGCGGGCGACCCTGAGGGCCTGGTCAAGAAGGGTAATGAGCGCGTCCTGCGCGCCCGCTTCAACGACGCGCGCTTCTTCTGGGATGTCGATCAGCAACGCACGCTCGCTCAACGCGTTGACGATCTGGCCAAGGTTACCTTCCAGGCCAAGTTAGGTTCGTATCTGGAGAAAACCAAACGGGTAGTTGATCTGGTGCGCGAGTTGGGTGGCAGTGAAGACGCCCAGCGCGCCGCCTTGCTCGCCAAGTGTGACCTGACCACGGAGATGGTCAAGGAATTCACGGATTTGCAGGGTGTGGTCGGCGGTCTCTACGCGAAATTACGAAACGAACCCAAGGAAACCGCTCAGGCCATCTACGAGCACTACAAGCCCGTCAGCATGGAAGATTCGATCCCTTCCACCCCCGACGGGCAAGTCGTGGCCTTGGCCGACAAGCTCGACACGTTGGTGCAGTGCTTCCGCATCGGGCTGGTTCCAACGGGATCCAAAGATCCATTTGCTCTGCGGCGCGCGGCGCAGGGCGTGGTCAAGATCCTGGTGGAGGCCAAGCTTCACTACAAGCTCGACGATCTGGTGACTGGCGATCTTCGCGGTTTCCTGCTCGACCGCATCCAGTATTACTTCCGCGAAGTGCGCGGTTTCAAATATGACGAAGTAAACGCGGTGCTGGCTTCGGGCTGCGGAACGCTATCCGACGTCGAAGCGCGGCTCACCGCGCTCGCTGCCGTCCGGCCCACCGAGAACTTTGAGCCGTTGGCGGCCAGCTTCAAGCGCATCCGCAACATCCTCAAGCAGGCGGACTTCGAACCCACGCAGGTTCTGGATCAAGGGCTTCTCGAAGACGGCCCGGAGAAAGCACTGCATGCGGGTTTCGTCCAAGTCAGTGACGCGGCCCGGACGTCGACCTACCAGGAGGCGCTGGCGCGGATTGCTACTCTGCGTCCACCGGTCGACACGTTTTTCGATAAAGTGCTGGTGAACGCGAAAGTCGAGCGCGTGCGCGACAACCGGCTAACGTTACTGCACAATTTATTAACCGAATTTTCAACGATCGCCGATTTCTCGGAGATCGTTACCTCAGGAGACCAAAAGTAAAATCATGGCTAAGAATTACGTTTACGGCTTCGGCGGAGGCACCGCTGATGGCGACGGAAAGATGAAGGAGATTCTCGGTGGTAAGGGCGCCGGGCTCGCCGAGATGTGCCGCGCCGGAGTGCCGGTGCCTCCCGGCTTCACCATTTCGACGGAAGTCTGCAATATCTACTTTCAGAACGGCAACCGGGTTCCCGACGAAATCAATAAGCAGGCACTGGCGGCGCTGGCCAAACTCGAAGTGCTGATCGGGAAGAAGCTGGGCGATCCCAAGAACCCGCTGCTGCTGAGCGTGCGTTCCGGCGCCAAGTTCTCCATGCCGGGCATGATGAACACGATTCTCAACCTGGGCTTAAACGACGAGACTACCGAAGGCCTGGCCGCGCTCACCGGCAATCCGCGCTTCGCTTACGACTCTTATCGCAGATTCATCCAAATGTTCGGCCAAGTGGCGCTCGACATCCACATGGAGAAGTTCGATCACATCTTCGACGCGCGCAAGCACAAGGCCAAGGTGAAGCTGGATACGGACCTCACCGACGACGATTTGCGCTCCATCCTTGTCGATTACAAGAAGCTGGTCCTGAAAGAGACCAAGAAGCCCTTTCCGCAGGACGCCCACGTGCAGCTCGCCATGTCGCGCGACGCCGTGTTCCGCTCCTGGTGGAATCCCAAGGCGGCCTACTATCGCAAGATGGAGAAGATCCCGGATGAAATCGGCACCGCGGCCAACGTCCAGGCGATGGTGTTCGGAAATCTGGGCGATACCTCGGCCACCGGTGTCGGCTTCACGCGCGACCCCGCGACCGGCGAAAAGGTTTTCTACGGCGAGTTCCTGGTGAACGCGCAGGGCGAAGACGTGGTGGCGGGCATCCGCACGCCGCAACCCATTCATGACCTGGAAAAAGTCATGCCGGCGGCTTACAAGCAACTGCGCCAGATCACCAACAGCTTGGAACAACACTACCGCGACATGCAGGACTTCGAATTCACCATCGAAGACGGCACGCTCTACATGCTGCAAACCCGCAACGGCAAGCGTACGGGTCAGGCGGCGGTCCGCATCGCGATTGAAATGAAGGAAGAGGGCATGATCGATAAGAAGGAAGCCGTGCTACGCGTGGCTCCGGCGCAACTCGATCAACTTCTGCACCCGGTCTTCAATGCCGCTTCGCTCAAGTCGCTTCCGCTCATAGCCAACGGGATCGCGGCTTCTCCCGGAGCAGCTGTTGGTCGTGCCGCCTTCAGCGCGGAAGATGCCGTGGAACTGGCGATCCGCGGGCCGGTGATCCTGGTGCGTAAGGAAACCACGCCGGATGACATCCATGGCATGGACGTCGCCAGGGGCATTCTAACCGCGGTGGGCGGCAAGTCCAGCCATGCGGCCGTGGTGGCCCGCGGCATGGGACGCCCTTGCGTGGTGGGCGCGGGCTCCATCAACATCAGCCAGCACGCCAAGGCGTTCACCGCCACCGTGGGTGGCAAGACGATCACTGTGAAGGAAGGCGACTGGATCTCGGTCGACGGTACCACCGCCAACGTGTACCTGGGCAAAGCCCAGACCCACGAGCCGGATCCGAATTCCTCTTACTTCGGCAAGTTGATGAAGTGGGCCGATGAGTTCCGCGGCAGCTTTGGTGTACGCGCCAACGCCGACGTTCCTCGCGATGCCAAAGTCGCGCGCATGTTTGGCGCCGAAGGAATCGGGCTGTGCCGGACCGAGCATATGTTCTTCACCGGCGACCGCATCCGGCACGTGCAAGCCATGATTCTGGCACGCGACGAGAAGACGCGGCGCAAAGGCCTGCAGAAGCTGCTGCCGGTCCAGCGGAAAGACTTCGTGGGCTTGTTCACGGCCATGGACGGTCTGCCGGTGGTGATTCGCACCCTGGATCCTCCCCTGCATGAATTTCTCCCCAAGCGCGAAGAACTGATGGTGGATTTGGCGCGCCTGCCGCAGGTCCCAACCAAACTCAAGCGGAAAATGGCGGAGAGGTACGGCATAAAGGTGGGAGACCTGAAGAAACGGCTCCCCGAGTTGCTGCGCCGCGTCGAAGAATTGCATGAGTTCAATCCCATGCTGGGCCACCGTGGCTGCCGGTTGGGCATCACCTATCCCGAGATCACGGAAATGCAAGCGCGCGCGATCTTTGAAGCCGTGGTTTTGGTGGCCAAGAAGGGCATCAAGGTCATCCCCGAAGTGATGATTCCGCTGGCGGGTTCCGCGCAGGAATTCGAAAACCAGAAGAAGATTGTGGTGGATGTCGCTAACGAAGTTCTGGAGAAAGCTGGCTTGAAGAAGCAGCACTATTTGGTGGGCACCATGATCGAGATCCCGCGCGCGGCACTCCTGGCGGATCAGATTGCGCAAACCGCGGAATTCTTCAGTTTCGGCACCAACGACCTCACGCAGACCGTAATGGGCCTCTCGCGCGACGACTACACGAAGTTCTCCAAGGAATACGAGAACCTCAAAATCTTCAAGGCCGATCCGTTTGCCGCCATCGACCAGGAAGGCGTTGGCTTGCTCATCGAGATGGGCATTAAGCTGGGCCGCAAGACCCGTCCCGATCTCGAAATCGGCATCTGCGGCGAGCATGGCGGCGACCCGAGCTCGGTCGAATACTGCTACCGCGTGGGCATGAACTACGTTTCGTGCTCGCCGTACCGTATTCCGATCGCGCGGCTGGCGGCGGCACAGGCGGCCATTTCCGGTAGCGACAAGTCGGAAAGCATGCGCACGGCGTAACAGAAACCCGGGACAGTACACTCACTCACCAAAGAAATTGCTGTTTGAGTGTACCGTCCCGGGTTAGCCCAGCCGCGGGACGATCGCACTCAGCAGCTTGATCAGCGTATCGCGCACGGCGGCGGCGGTATCCAGCACTTCCTGGTGGACGAGCTTTTGCGGCAGGATCCCCGCGGCTATGTTGGTCACGCAGGAGATGCCAAGAACCTTTATGCTCAGGTGATTCGCGGCGATCACTTCGTGGATTGTGGACATGCCCACCAGGTCGGCTCCAATCGTCCGCAGGAAGCGGATCTCGGCGGGGGTTTCGTAACTCGGCCCCAGCACGCCCGCGTAGACTCCTTCCTTCAACTCCAGCCCCAGCTCCACGCTGGCCTGCCTCGCAAGCGCGCGGTACGCAGGCGAGTAGGCTTCCGTCATATCCGGGAAGCGCGGGCCCAAGGATTCGTCATTAGGGCCGACCAGGGGATTGGCGCCGGTGAGGTTGATGTGATCCGAGATCAAGACCAGATCTCCGGTGCGGTAGCTCGAATTGATGCCGCCCGCGGCATTGGTGACAATCAGGCTGGTGACACCGCGCCTAGCCAGTTCGCGGATCCCGAAAACAACCTGCGCCGCCGTGTAACCCTCGTAGCAATGCGCGCGGCCGGAGAGAACCACAACGTCCGTGCCGGCGACCCGGCCTGTCACCAGTTTGCCGACGTGGCCGGCCGCCGTGGACAAAGGCCAGCCCGCGATTTCCGAATAACTGGTTGCGAAGCGATTCTCAAGAGTATCAGCGAAGGCGCCGAGGCCGCTGCCCAGAACGATGCCAACGTGGCTCACAATAACATCCCCGCAATACAGGCGGACATGAAATTAGCCATGGTTCCCGCCGCTACCGCCTTCAGCCCGAGCCGGGCGACATCGGACTTGCGGGACGGCGCCAAGGCCCCCAAGCCTCCGACCTGAATGGCGATCGAACTCAGGTTAGCAAAACCGCACAGCGCATAGGTGGCGATCACGAAAGACTTGGGGTCGAGCGAGGAGCCCATCTTGCCCAGATCCACGAAAGCCACGAATTCGTTGAGGATGAAACGCGTGCCCAATAAGTTGCCGACGGCCGCGCAATCGTCCCAGCGGACACCGAGCAACCATGCCACGGGCGAGAGAACGCGCCCCAGAATCTCCTGCATGGAGCCGGGGAGCCAGCCGAACCAGCGCGTGCCGTGCAGGGCCTCCAGGCCTCCGTTGACCAGTGCGATGAGGCCGATGAAGGCGATCAGCATCGCGCCGATGTTCAAAGCCAGGTGCAGACCGTCGCCGGCGCCGCGCGCCGCGGCGTCGATCACATTCACGCCGGGCTTTTCCACTTCGATCTTCACGCCGGCCATGGTGGCGGGTTTCTCCGTTTCCGGCATCAGCATTTTCGCCAGCATCAGCGTGGCGGGTGAAGTCATGATGACGGCGGTCAGCAGGTGGCGGATCTCCACGTGCGCGATCAGCACGTAGGCCGCCATCACGGCTCCCGAGACGTGGGCCATGCCGCTGGTCATGATGGTAAACAGTTCGCTCTGCGTCAGACCAGCGAGAAATGGCCGGATGGTGAGGGGCGCTTCCGTCTGCCCCATGAAGATGCTGGCGGCGACGCTGGTGGATTCCGCGCCGCTGGTGCCCATGACCTTCTGCATCAAGACCGCCACGGCGCGGACGAACCCTTGCATGACACCTAAGTAGTACAAGACCGAAAAAAGCGACGCGATGAAAATGATGATGGGCAGGACTTGAAACGCGAACACCACGCCGAATTGGTCATTGGGCGCGCCCAACTTATCGCCAAAGACAAACTTGCTGCCCTCAATCGAATATCCGAGCAGGTGATTGACGGCGTCGCCAATCGTCTTGAATCCATCGGAGAGCGGAGTCTTGAGGACCAGGAACGCAAAGCCGGCTTGCAGCCCCAGACCCCAATAGATGACGCGCGGCTGGATGGCTCCGCGGTTACTGGAAAATAAGTACGCGATGGCGAGGACTACGAGGATGCCCGAGAAGCCCGTGAAGCGCTCCATCGCGGCTCCAGCTAGCCGACGACTTCGAGGATCAGTTCGCGGCTCTCCGGCGCGGTCGATGAAATGCGGAAGGCGTCTTCGACCAACTGCGCGGCCTCATCGACATTGTCTTCCCGCGTGTAGTAGAGGCGGCACAGGACGCCGCCCGCGTCGACTTTCTGGCCGACTTTGACTTCCAGAATCACGCCCACGGCGGGATCGATGGAATCTTCCTTGGTGTCGCGGCCGGCGCCAATCATGGCCGAGGCCTGGCCGATGTATTCCGCGTCGATGGCGCTGATATAGCCGGGGCGCGGAGAGCTGATCTCGCGGGCTCCCGTGGCGTTGGGGAGCAGTTCAAAGCGGTCCAGCACCGCCGGGTTGCCGCCCTGCGCGGCGATCACTTCCTTGAGCTTCCGGTAGCCCGAGCCATCCAGCAGTTTCTTAGTAGCGAGCTCGCGGGCTTCGTCCAAAGTAGCCGTAACTTTGCCCAGGTGGATCATGCGCGCGGCGAGCTCCAGCGACAATCGCGTCAGGTCCGTGGGTCCGGCGTTCTGCAGGGTCTGCGAGACTTCCATGACTTCGAGTGCGTTGCCCACGGCGTAGCCGAGCGGCTGATTCATGTCCGTAATGAGGGCCTGCACGCGCTTATCCATGCGGCGGCCGATACCGACCATCATCTGCGCCAAGCGGCGCGCGTCGACTTGCCGCTTCATGAACGCGCCCGCACCCACTTTGACATCCAGGATGATGGCGTCCAGGCCCGCGGCGAGCTTCTTGGACATGATGGAAGAGGCGATTAAGGGAATGGATTCCACCGTCGCGGTGGCGTCTCTTAACGCGTAAATCCTGGCGTCGGCGGGCGCGATTTCCGCGCTCTGTCCAATGAACGCCAACTGATGCTGCGCAAGCTGCTGGCGGAACTCATCCAGCGTGAGATCGGTGCGCAAGCCGGGAATGGATTCGAGTTTGTCCAGCGTGCCGCCGGTGTGTCCCAGAGCGCGGCCCGAGATCATGGGCACGGTGACGCCCGCCGCCGCGGCCAGGGGCGCGGCAATCAAACTGGTCTTATCGCCCACGCCGCCGGTGGAGTGTTTGTCCACTTTGACCCCGGGAACGGAAGAGAGGTCGACGGTTTCGCCGGATTGCACCATGCGCTCGGTCAACGAACTGACCTCGCGGTCGGTCATACCGGAGAAAAACACGGCCATGAGGAACGCGGAGGCCTGGTAATCCGGAATCGTGCCATTGGTATAGCCGTCTACAAAAGCGGCGATTTCCTCGCTGGACAGTTCTTCGCCGTCGCGCTTACGGTGGATCAGGTCGACTGTACGCATGAATCTTTTGAGAGTAGCACCTTATTTGATTGGAAGTAAAGGACCTGCGCGTTGGAATCCAGTTAAGAATGCGCGACTCCGCGGCCGTAATCGGCCAGGCTCACCGCGACCAGCGCGGCTACGGTCCATTGCAGTGCAATCACCGCCGGAGCGACGTGGATGCCCGCCAAGTTCCCCATCGCAAACATGATGTAAAGAACCTGTACGAACGTGCTGAGTTTGCCCCACGGCGAGGGAGGGAAGGCCCGGCGCGACTTCGCCAGGTAGAGCACGCCCGCCGCCGCCAGGATGATGACGTCCCGGCCCAGTACGACCGCGGCGAGCCAGCCCGGAATTGCTCCGCTGAGGGCGAGAACCAGGAAGGAACCACTGAGCAGCAGCTTATCGGCGATGGGATCGAGATAGGCGCCCAGCCGGGAAGACCAATGGAAGCGGCGGGCCAGAAAGCCGTCCAGCACGTCCGTGATGCCCACCAGCGCGAAAGGCCACAGTAACCCGCGGTAATCGTGCCGCCACATCAGCAGAAACAAATACGGCGTGAGCGCGATGCGCGCGAACGTTAACAGATTGGGGAGATGTTTCAACCCTTACGACACTAGCGCATGGGCTGCGCCGATGGCTACTTGTTCATGCGTGATGATTTCGTAAAGCGTGGGGTCGGACATGATCTTGTTGACCAAGGCGAAGTGCATGGCGTGGCCGGCCTTTTCCGCAATCACGTGCCCGAGCAGCGGCTTGCCGATCAGAGCCAGGTCGCCGATCAGGTCCAGAGCCTTGTGGCGGCAGCACTCGTCGGGGAAGCGCAGGCCCTCGGGGTTGAGGATGGAATCCTGATTGAAGCAGACGGCGTTATCGAGCGACGCGCCGCGGATCAGACCCATGTTCCGCATCTGGTGCAGCTCGTACTCGAATCCGAAGGTGCGCGCGGGAGCCAGCTCGGCCGCGTAATTTTCCGGCGTGACCTCCAGCTCCAGCGATTGGCGTCCCACCAAAGGGTGTTGGAAAAACACGTCGCAGGTGAGCAGGAAGCGGTCCGAGGGCAGAATCGTGATGCGCTTGCCGCCGCCTTCGACCGAAACCGGTTTGCGGATGCGCAGAAAGCGCTTGCGGCGGCGCCAGTGGCGGATGCCAGCCGCCTGAATCATTTCGACGAAGCACTGGCCGCTGCCATCGAGGATCGGCACTTCCAGGTTGTCGATTTCGATATAGGCGTTGTCGATGCCCATGCTGTAGAACGTACTCAGCAGGTGCTCGGTGGTGGAGACCAGAACGCCCTGCCGCATCAGGCTGGTGGCGTAACTGACTTTCTGCACGTAGCGCCAACTGGCCGGGATGGTGAAGCCGTCAAGATCGGTGCGAACGAAAATAATACCGGTGGAAGGCGGCGCTGGAAGAATACGAATGCGGACGGGAACGCCATGGTGCAGGCCGACTCCGGAAGCTTCCACGGGCCGGTTTATGGTGGTTTCAAATCGCAAATAGCGCCTTTTGTTAAGACCTATAGTAACAAAAGGAGGGGACCATGGGCTAGGGTTACATATAAGAAAAAACAAGACTTGTTGCGCGGTCATGTGTCTATTTAGACACACTTTGCCGATGCGAATGTGTCGATTGACACACACCAGAATGGATTTACACTGGACAAATACATGAAAACTGCTTGGCGACATGTGTATGCGTGGTTGGTCGCCGCCGGGGCCCTGTTCGCGGTGTTGAGCGGGGCTTTCGCCATGAATCGGGAAGTGCCTGCGTCCGGTGACTGGAAAGTGTTTTCCATTTCCGGGCACTGGGCTGTGTCGGCGGGCGTGGGGTTACTCATGATCGGCCTGGCCGTAGGGTCTCTGCTGGCCGAAAAACAGCTGGGGGTGAAGCCGCTGGGCTGGATGGTGCTGGCTGGGACGGCCGCGGAAGGCGGGTTGGGGCTGGTGTTTGGGCCGGCGTCATTTTCAGGAATGGCGCACGCGATTCTGGGCCCGTTGCTGCTGGCGGCGGTGGTGGCGATTGCGGTGATGACCTCCGGCCGCTGGCAGCGCGAGCCGCGGTTTGCGCAGGATCGGGGCTGGCCCTCACTGCTCGGGCTGGGGCGGAACTCGGTGGCGCTGGTGGTGATTCAGGTCGCGCTGGGCGCGGCGTTCCGCTACGAAGTGATGGGAGTCATGTGGCACATCCTGATGGCCATGGTGGTGGTGATCTTTCTGCTTGCGTTGGTGGTGCTGATTACGATGCTGCCACCGCATCCCACGCTCAAGCCGCTGGCCATCGCTTTGGGCGTGATCCTGTTCGTGCAGGTGTTTCTGGGGTTGACCGTGGTGTCGATCGGGTCCGCCAAATCGGCCAATCTCGCCGTGGCCGGGCTGAGCGCTGCACATGTGGCGATGGGGGCGATTACATTAGCGGCGACGGTGGTGATGTATCTTGAAATCCGGCGCAATGTGCGCAGGGCATAAGATAGATGCAGTGTCGCGTCTGTTCCTGATCGACTCCTTTGGCTTCATTTTCCGGGCGTACCATGCGCGGGCTCGCTCCGGAGCGCCTCCCATGCGCACGTCGGCGGGGCTGCAGACGGAAGCCGTCTACATCTTTCACAACATGGTGCGCCGCCTGCGCGCGGTACACAAACCGGATCACCTCGCCGCCATTTTCGAAAGCATGGGACCGACGTTCCGCGATGAGGTGTTTGCCGATTACAAGGCGAATCGTGCGGAAACGCCGCCGGATTTGCTGGAGCAGATTCCATGGATTCGCAAGACGCTGGAAGCCATGCGCATTCCGGTGCTCGAATACACCGGCTTTGAAGCCGACGATGTGATCGGAACGCTGGCGTGCCGCGCGGTGGAGCACGGACACGAGGTCGCGATTGTGTCCAGCGACAAAGACATGCTGCAACTGGTCAACGGCCACGTACGCATGTTGAATCCGATGAAGGATGACATGTGGTACGACGACGCCGAGACCGAGAAGTTCATGGGCGTGAAGCCCGGCCAGGTGGCGGATCTGCTGGCGCTGAAAGGGGACGCCTCGGATAACATTCCGGGCGCGCCGGGGATCGGAGACAAGGGCGCGAAGGACTTGATCCTCCGCTTTGGGTCGGTGGAAGGTGCGCTGGAGCACGCCGCTGAAGTGGAGAAGCGAACGTATCGCGAAAGTTTGCAGAATCATCGCGAGCAGATCTTGTTGAGCAAACGCCTGGCCACGATTCACACGGACGTGCCCGTGCCGTTCGTGCTGGATGAACTCAAGACGCGGGAGCCCGACGCGGCGCTGTTGCGGGACTTGTACCAGAAAATGGAGTTCCACAGCCTGCTGCGCGAGTTGGGGAATTCGCAGCCGGCTCCCGTGGAGCGCGACTATCATCAACTGCAATCCGTGGAAGAGATGCAGTCCTGGTTGCCGAAGCAGGGGCCGGTGGCGGTGGCGGTGGGCGAAATGATGGCGGAGACCGTAGTCGGTCTGGCGATCCGCGAGGGCGAGGCAAGGTCGATCGTGCCGGATTCACTGCCGGCGCAAGCGACTGTCGCGCACGACATCAAAGCGCTGGTGCGGAGGTTCGGCGAATGTCCCGCGCTGACCGATGACGTCATGCTGTACGGGTTTTTGCTGTCGGCCGATCCCTCCGCGTGCGGGTTGGAAGCGCTGGCGGAAACCCATCTCGGCCGTCCCGCTGGATCGGACCCCGCCGCGCAGGCCGACGCCGTTCTCGGCTTGTTCCATAAACTCAGGCCGCAAGTGGAGGCGCAGGGCCTTGCCGATCTCTACACCCGCATCGATCTGCCGCTAATTCGCGTGCTGGCGGAGATGGAAGCGCGCGGTATTACCGTGGACTCTGCACAGTTGCGGGTTCTGAGCGGTCGCATGGAAGAAGAGATCGGCAAGCTGACCGCTGAGATTCATGAGCTCGCGGGCAAGCCGTTCAACATCAATTCGCCGCAACAGTTGGGCAAGGTCTTGTTTGAGAATCTCAATCTGCCGGCTCCCGGGAAGGGCGGTAAGAAAGCGGTCTCAACCGCTGCCGATGTTCTGGAAGAACTCGCCGCGGAGTATCCCATCGCGGGCAAGGTTCTGGAATACCGGCAACTCGCGAAGCTGAAGGGCACTTATGTGGACGCGCTGCCGGCGTTGATCGATCCCGAAACCGGGCGGCTGCACACCACGTTTAACCAGACGGGTGCGGCGACGGGGCGACTGTCGTCTTCGAATCCGAATCTGCAGAACATTCCGATCCGCACCGAGTTGGGGCGCGAGATTCGGGCGGCGTTCGTGCCGCGCGAGGGTTGGAAGCTGGTGGTGGCGGATTACTCGCAGATCGAGCTGCGGCTGCTGGCGCATATGTCGCGCGATCCGGTTCTGGTGCACGCATTCCGCAATGGAGAAGACATCCACACGCGAACCGCGGCGGAGGTTTTCGGCATTCCGCCGCTGATGGTGGGGCCGGAGCATCGCCGCAGCGCCAAAGCCGTGAACTTCGGCATCGTCTATGGGCAGACGCCGTTCGGTTTGGCGGCGCAATTGGGTATCGGCCGCAAGGAAGCCGAGATGTACATTCGCGCCTACTTTGAGCGCTACGCGGGTGTGCGGCGGTTCATCGACTCGACCATCGCCGAGGTGCGGCGGACGGGCGTATCCGTGAATTTGTTCGGGCGCAAGAGGCCGATTCCAGACATGCAGAGCCGCAATCCCAACGCCCGGGGTTTTGCCGAGCGGACTGCGGTCAACACGCCGCTGCAAGGGACGGCGGCGGATCTGATCAAGCTGGCTATGATCCGTATTGACGAAAAACTGCGCGGCATGCGGACGCGGATGCTCTTGCAGGTCCACGATGAGCTGGTGTTCGAGGCTCCATCGGAAGAAGTGGATGCCGTGCGCGCCATGGTGAAAGCGGAGATGGAGAACGTGCAGCGCTTCGATGTGCCGCTCGTGGTGGACGTAGGAGTGGGGGACAATTGGCGGGATGCGAAGTGAGGAAGCCAGGAGTCAGAAATCAGCAACAGGCCGCGAATCCGCGTCCATGCGCGTTGATTTGCGAGCCATCTACTTGGCTGCGCGTACGATAGCTACCGGAGAGCACGGAAGCATGGCTTGGGAGGGATGCCCTTCGCTGGTGTCAGAGGCACGGACTCGGAACGCGAGACTGTGCGGAGCGCGTCCTGGGACCAGTTGGGCTGGATTCAGCCGGAATCGTATCTCGCTGATGGCTACGACGTCCTGACATTTGTGACGACGAATCGCGAACTCTATGAGCTGGTACTGGCTGGTGCGCGGGCTGATGGGGCATGAAGCGTAGAACGAGTTGCTACAGTGGTGGTCGATGAGAGCTGTCCTATTTATTCTTCTAACAACGGCGGTACTTTCCTCTGCCCAAAAGCGCACCGTGAGCGATGCCGAGGTACAGAAGGTGCACCGGGCGGCGCTGCTGATCGACACCCACAACGATTTCCCGACCGAGCAGGCGGGCAAGGACCGGCCCGTGGGAAGCGCGATTGACGTCGTCAAGTCGCCCATGAATCACACCGATCTGACGCGTCTCCGCGAGGGCGGTGTGGGAGCGGTGTTCTTCGCGGCATACGTTGCCGGAAACTACGGGTTGGGCGAGCGGGCTTACACTCGAGCCGGCCAGGTGATCGACATCATTCGCCGCGATATCGTGGAGCGTTATCCCGACGATTTCGTGCTGGCGACGACCGCGGCTCAGATCGAAGCCGCGCACAAGCAGGGCAAGATCGCCGCGCTGATCGGCATTGAAGGTGGGCACGCCATTCAGGACAGTCTCGACAAGCTCCGCGAGTTTTATGGCAAGGGCGTGCGCTATATGACGCTGACCCACAGCAACACCAACAACTGGGCGGACTCTTCGGGCGACCAGAAGAACGCGACCATGCGGCATCACAGCGGCCTGACCGACTTCGGCAAGGACGTGGTGCGCGAAATGAACCGCCTGGGCATGATGGTGGACATCTCGCACGTGGCCGATAAGACCTTCTTCGACACGATGGAGGTGAGCAAGGCTCCTCTGATCGCGTCGCATTCTTCGTCCCGCGCGCTGGCCAATGTGCCGCGTAACCTGACCGATGAGATGATCATCGCGCTGGCCAAGAAGGGCGGCGTGGTCCAGGTCAATTTCTATTGCGAGTTTCTGACTACGGCGACCCCTCCGCGTGCGACGACCAAAGACGTGGTCGAGCACATCGATCACATCCGCAAGATTGCCGGGATTGGCGCGGTTGGTATTGGCAGCGATTTTGACGGGATCGACTGCGTGCCGGTTGGGCTGGAAGACGTCTCCAAGTTCCCCAGCCTGACGCGCGCGCTGCTGGAGCGCGGCTATTCGGCGGAGGACGTCCGTAAGATTTACGGCGGGAATTTCCTGCGCGTGATGAGGGCGGTGGAAAAAGTTGCGGCTGCGAAATAGGGTTGCACTGATCGCCGTGCTGCTGCTGGGCGGCTGCGGACTCTCTGGTTGCACGGCCAGAAGACAGGAGACCAGCGTTTTCGTCGATCCGCAATTTGCGACGCTGGTGCCGCCGGATACCACGCTGATCGTTGGGACGCGTGTCGAGCACCTGGTGAAGACGCCGCTTTATGAGAAGTACTTGGGCGGCGGGCGAATCAACATCATTGACCGGGTGGCGCGCGGCACGGGCATCGATCCGGAAAAGAAATTGTGGAACCTGCTGTATGTCTCCAACGGCAGCAAGAGTTTTGTGCTGGGCCGGGGCAAGTTCGCCGATGAGTTGATGGCTCCGGATTTCTCGAAGCCCGGCGTGCGGCGGTTCTCTTACAACAAGACGATGTTCTTTGGCGATGAGCAACAGGCGCTCATGCTGGTCAATTCCAGCACCATTGCCATCGGAGAGACGGATACCCTGCGGGCACTTGTGGACCAACGGCCGTCGATCACGGGTCTTCCGCCGAGCCTGGCTGCGTTGACGAAGGAGATCCCCTACCAGACACAGTTCTGGGGTGCTTACGCGGGAGGGCCCGTGGATATTCCGTTCACGGGAAATCTGCAAAACGTAAATCGGGTGTTAGGGATGATCGGGCAGGGCGTGTTCTATTTCGATTTGACGCAGGGAGTCACCGGCATGGTCCGCGGTGACGCCAGGACCGCGCAGGACGCGCGGGAAGTGCACGATGCGCTCGAAGGATTTCTGGGTTTGGGCCGCATGCTGGGGCCAAAGAGCCAGCCCGCATTATTGCGGGTGTTCGACGGTATTCACGTCGCGCAGGACGGGCCGCGAGTGACCGTGAACGTGCAGGAACCGGCGGATCTCGCCGGCGAGTTCCTGGATCGCTGGCTGAAACAGTAGCGCTACTTCTTGGCTTATTTTTTACCAGCGGGAATGGCGTCGCCCAGATTCAGGGAGCCGCCGCCTTCGCTCACGTAGTTGCGGTTCCAGGAGGGCATGTCGAGGACCACATCGCCCGTGACGACAGCCTGGCAGCCGAGTCGCGATTCAAGGGTCAAGTCGGCGGCCTGCTCGACGCGATCGAGTTCGTCGTCATCCAGGGGCGAAAGATTGGTCTCCGCGCCGGATTTCATGTGCACGTGGCAGGTGGTGCAGGCGCAGCTTCCGCCGCAGGCGTGTTCCAGGTGAATGCCGAAGTTTAAGGCGATGTCCAGGATCGACTCGGGCTTGCCATGGTGTTGATAGGGGAGTTTTCCGGACTCGAACTCGACCGTGCGGCCGAGGTTCACAAACGTAACTTTAGGCACACCTTCATTGTAGCTGGCATACTGGTTCTTTCATGTTTCAACTTCTGGAAAAACGGATTGGGGAGGCGTTTGCCTCCAGGATTCAAGCGCTTTACGGAGTCACGGGAGCGACGCAAACCGAGCAGCCCAAGCAGCCATCCTTTGGCGAGATTGCGGTGCCGGCGGCGTTCCAGTTGGCGCGCCAGTTGAGGAAACCACCCAAGGCGATCGCGGGCGAACTGGCGGCAGCGGCGGGCGCGATTGAAGGTGTAGCGTCGGTCGAGATTGCGGGCAACGGCTATCTCAACGTTCGGCTGGATCGCGGCTATTACGCGGCGGGCTTGCTCTCCGGAGGCGAGGGGCCGCGCGCGGCGGCAGGTGAAACAATAATCGTCGAGCACACCAACATCAATCCGAACAAAGCCGCGCACATCGGGCATCTGCGTAACGCCGTCTTGGGCGATACTTTCGTGCGTATGCTGCGCGCTACGGGGCGCAACGTCGAAGCGCAGAACTATATCGACAACACCGGCGTGCAGGTGGCCGACGTGGTCGTGGGATTCCGGCATCTAGAGAACCAGACCACGGATGATGTACGCCGGTTGATTGCCGCGCCGAAGTTCGATTATTACTGCTGGGATTTGTACGCACGTATCTCGTCGCACTACGCCGCGCATCCGGAAGCGCTGCAGTGGCGCCGCGACATGCTGCACGCCATCGAGCACGGCGAGGGAGGCGACGCTGAGATGGGGCACCTCGTCGCCGATGCCATCGTCAAAACGCACTTGGCCACCATGTGGCGGCTCAACGTCGTCTACGATGTGCTGCCGCGCGAGAGCGAGATCCTGCACTTGCAGTTCTGGGCGACGGCGTTCGAGCTGTTGAAGGAACGCAAGGCCATCTATTTCGAAAACGAAGGCAAGAACAAGGGTTGCTGGGTGATGCCCGGTTCGGCATTCCGCGATGGCGGTGGCGGCGAGGGCGAGGAAGACAGCAAGGTCATCGTGCGCTCGAATGGCACGGTCACGTACGTCGGCAAAGACATCGCCTATCAGTTATGGAAGTTCGGGCTACTCGGCAAGGACTTCTACTATCACAAATGGCATACGTATCCGGACGGGCATGAAGTATGGGCGTCGACGGCGACGCCGCATCCGGAAGCGCCCACATTTGGTGGCGGGTCGCGCGTGTATAACGTGATCGACTCGCGGCAGTCCTATTTGCAGGACGTGGTGGAAGCGGGTCTGCGCGCGCTGGGATTTGAAACGCAGGCCGACAACAGCATTCACTTTTCCTACGAGATGGTCGCGCTGTCGCCGCGGACGTGCGTCGAGATGGGCATCGAGTTGTCGGAGGAAGACAAGCGGCGGCCGTACGTCGAAGTCTCCGGCCGCAAGGGATTGGGCGTGAAGGCCGACGATCTGATCGACAAGCTGACGGAGAAGGCGCTCGAAGAGGTCACGTCTCGGCACGCCGAGGAATCCGAAGAGTCGCGGCGGAAGTCGGCTCGCGCGATTGCGATTGCCGCGTTGCGTTACTTCATGCTGAAGTACACGCGCAATTCCGTGATCGCCTTCGATTTCGGCGAGGCGTTGAGTTTCACTGGCGAGACGGGGCCTTACGCGCAGTACGCGACGGTGCGCGCGCGCCGGATTTTGGGTAAGCTCGCCGAGCGCGGCGAAGCGTTGCCGGAGTTCCGGTCGCTACTGAGTCGCGAAGCGATGGCCCGCCAGCTCGAGAGCGAAGAGTGCTGGCAGTTGCTGTTGGCGGCGTCCAAGGCTGAATTGGCTATCGAGAGGGCGGTGGCGAGCGGCGAGCCGGCCCACGTCGCTCGCTTTGCGTTTGAGCTGGCGCAGAATTTCAGCACGTTCTACCAGAAGTTCCACGTGCTCGACGAGCCCGACGCCGAAAAGCGAATCTTCCTGCTGTGGATGACGGACTACTTCCGGATGCAGTTGGAACGGACGCTCGGCGTGCTGGGAATCGAAGTGCCGGAGTATATGTAGAGGCGGTTGGCTCGCGAATGGACGCGAATGGACGCGAATTAGAAAAGGCTTTTGACCGGGCAGGAAAAGCCAGGTAGAAGTTCAGGAGCTTCCAAGAGATCGTCTTGGCCGAGGATGCGGGTCGCGCTGGAGGCCGACTCCCACACTTCGATTTCGCGCGTGTTGGGATAAACCAGCCACACCAGTCGCGCGCCCGCGGCAAAATATTGCCTGATCTTGCGGCGCATTGCCTCGGCCTTGTCGGAGGGGGAAAGAACCTCGACAACGAGTTCAGGAGCGCCCTCAATATCATGTCCGGGTTTGATCCGCTGCACACGTTCGAGGCTGAGAAATGCCAGATCAGGGGCGCGTTTGGTCGCGGGTCCAAGCACGAAGAGGTTGTCCGAAGACAAGACTTCACCAATAGGATTCTTGGCCAAGTATTGAAGCAAGACGCGATCAATGGCACGGACAATGCGATTATGCGGGTTATAGCGCGGACGGACCATCTCGATCAGCTCTCCCTCATCGAGTTCGTAGCGGAACTCGTCGGGCTCTAGGAGGCGGTCGAACTGTTCAACCGAAAGCAGCGTCTTTGCGCCCATATCGTAAAGTATACCGCCCGCAAAAGTCGCGATAAACTAGAGGTATCTCATGACAAGTCAGAATTCTTTTGGCGCCACGGGGCAGCTTCGCGCCGGTGGCCGCACGTATGACGTGTTTCGTCTGTCCGCGTTAGAGAAGGCGGGTTTCGATCTTTCCCGGGTTCCTTATTCGATCAAGATCTTGCTGGAGAATCTGCTGCGCTTCGAAGACGGTTCGACGGTCAAGCGCTCCGACATCGAATACGTAGCCAAGTGGGACACCAACGCCGAAGCGCGGGAGATCAACTTCCGGCCCGCGCGCGTGCTACTGCAAGACTTCACCGGCGTGCCTTGCGTCGTGGACCTGGCGGCGATGCGCGACGCGCTCAAAAAGATGGGCGCGGACCCCAAGAAGGCCAATCCGCTGGTGCCGGTGGATCTGGTGATCGACCACTCGGTGCAAGTGGATCATTACGGCAGCAAAGACGCCTTCCAACTGAACGCGCTGCTCGAATTTCAGCGCAATCAGGAGCGCTATTCGTTCCTGCGCTGGGGCCAATCGGCGTTCCGGAATTTCCGCGCGGTGCCGCCGGACACGGGCATCGTGCACCAGGTGAATCTCGAATACCTGGCGCCTGTGGTCATGAGCGTCGATGGGGCGGCGTATCCAGATACCGTGGTGGGCACGGACTCGCACACGACGATGATCAACGGTCTCGGCGTAGTCGGCTGGGGTGTCGGCGGCATTGAAGCCGAGGCCTGCATGCTGGGCCAGCCCGCGACGATGCTGCTGCCGCAAGTGGTGGGTTTCAAGATGACGGGTAAGCTGCCGGAAGGCGCGACTGCCACCGATCTGGTGCTGACCGTCACGCAGATGCTACGCAAGAAGGGCGTCGTGGGCAAGTTCGTCGAGTTCTACGGCGAAGGGTTGAATTCGTTGAGTCTGGCGGATCGCGCGACCATTGCTAACATGGCGCCGGAATACGGAGCGACCATCGGCGTGTTCCCGATTGACGACGCGTCGCTCGATTACTTGCGGCTGACCAACCGTCCGGCCGAGCAGATCGAACTCGTCGAAGCTTACGCGAAAGAACAGGGATTGTTCCGTGTGGCACGCGCGCCGGACCCGGTGTTCAATGACACTGTATCGCTCGATCTTGCGGCCGTGGTGCCTTCTCTCGCCGGACCGAAGCGCCCGCAGGACCGCATCAATCTCCCGGACGTCAGGAAGAATTTCCTCGACACACTGGGCGCGGCGCCGAAGACCGTCCAGATCAGCATGAACGGATCGCAGGAGACGATTCAGGACGGCAGCGTGGTGATCGCGGCGATCACCAGTTGCACGAACACGTCGAATCCATCCGTGTTGGTCGCAGCCGGGTTATTGGCCAAGAAAGCCGTGGAGCGGGGCATGAAGTCCAAGCCGTGGGTGAAGACCAGTTTGGCTCCCGGATCGAAAGTCGTCATGGACTACCTGACGGATGCGGGCGCGGTGCCGGCGCTCGAAGCGTTGAACTTCCACCTGGTGGGTTACGGCTGCACGACGTGTATCGGCAACAGCGGTCCGCTGCCGGAGGAAGTCGCGGCGGGCGTGACCAAAGAGAAGTTGACAGTGGCTGCCGTGCTCTCGGGCAACCGCAATTTCGAAGGCCGCGTGAATCCGCTGGTAAAGGCGAACTATCTGGCGTCTCCACCGCTGGTCGTCGCGTATGCGCTGGCGGGGCGCGTGGATCTCGACCTGGCGCACGATCCCATCGGCCAGGACCAGGCCGGTAAGGACGTTTACCTCCGCGACATCTGGCCGTCGAACGAGGAAATCCAGAACGCGGTCAAGAAGAGTGTCCGGCAGGAGATGTTCGCCAAAGAATACGCGGAAGTCTTCGCCGGCGATAGTAACTGGAGGGGCATCACAGTTCCCGCGGGCGATCAGTACGCGTGGGACGATTCCTCCACCTACATCAAGAAGGCGCCGTACTTCGACAACATGGTGGACCCCAAGACCTTCGTCCAGGACATGAACGGGCTGTCGGTCCTGGCGACGCTGGGCGATTCAGTGACCACCGATCACATTTCGCCCGCGGGCAACATCGCCAAGGACGGTCCGGCTGCGCAGTATCTGCAATCCCTGGGCGTGAAGCCAGCGGACTTCAACTCTTACGGCGCGCGGCGCGGCAATCATGAAGTGATGGTGCGCGGAACGTTCGCCAACATCCGTTTGAAGAACCTGATGGTTCCTGGCGTCGAAGGCGGTTGGACCAAGCACGTACCCACGGGCGAGCAGATGTCGATCTATGACGCTTCGGTTCGCTACCAGAAAGAGGGCACGCCGCTGCTGGTCATCGCGGGCAAAGAGTATGGCACGGGCTCTTCGCGCGATTGGGCGGCCAAGGGAACGCTGCTGCTCGGCGTGAAAGCTGTAATTGCGGAAAGCTTCGAGCGTATTCACCGTTCGAATCTGGTCGGCATGGGTGTGCTGCCTTTGCAGTTCCTGGAAGGGCAGAACCGCGAGTCTCTGGGCCTGACCGGACTCGAATCTTATGCGATCGAGGGCATTCCGGCCGCCGTGGACTCGGCCGGTAAATCGCGCGCTAAGGTCACGGCGCTCAAAGACGGATCGAGCCAGACGTTCGAGGCGATCGTACGCATCGATACACCGCAGGAAGCCGAATACTATCGTAGCGGCGGCATTCTGCCGTATGTGCTGCGCCTGTTGGCGGCGCGCTAACGAATCTTACGCACGGGCGGCGGCACGCCTCTCGACGGCATCCAGGACCCGCTCCAGTTCGTCTTCCTGGATGGGGCGGCCGAGGAGGAATCCTCCGTTTTCGGAGAGACTTACCGCGAACTCGGCATCGTAGCCGTCGCTGACCAGGATGAAGGATGGCACGGCTTCGCGCAGGCGCTCGTGGAAGTCGCTCCACTTGGAGCCACCCGGGCGCATGGCCCACAAGACGCCGTCAAAACGGACGCGATGCGCCAAGTCCGCGGCTTCCTCGGCCCGCACCGGTACCGCGCGGTGCCCGCGGGCGTTCAGGAGTCCGATGAGTTGACGCTGCGCGCCGAGATCGGGTTCGACCAGCAATAGAGTCTGCGCGCGGCCGGAGCGTGCGGGAGTGGCGGTCGTCGCCCGTACGCCGGGCGCCAGCGGAAAGTCGATGTCGAAGCTCACCCCGCTCTGGGAGTTTCGCAGGCGCAGTTCGCCGCCGTGATTTTGAACAATGGCGCGGCACACTTCCAGATTGGCGTCGCGTGCGGCCGGCTCATTCATCTCACCAGGGAAACGAATTTCGACCGTGACGCGGCCGGCCATTGCGGCGCTGGAAACTTCGACCGTCTTGGAAGGCGCGCGCGCGGCAGCCTGTTCCGCGTAGACCAGCAGGTTCAGAAGAACTTCTTCGATTTGCCCCTGCACGCCGAGGAGCAGAGCGGGCTCCGGGGATAGGTGATTCTGCACCCGCAATCCCAGGGCGCTCCATTCGGGCTGGCGGAATTGCAGCAGGCTCCCGGCCAGAGCATTGATATCTATTATGCGCGCAGCGGTTTCTCCGGGGCGGGCAAAGGAAACCAGCCGGGTCACGATTTCCGAGGCGCGCATGGATTCGGCGGCCAACTGCTTCAAGCCGGTGTCGAGGGACTGAGTGCTGCCCGGGGTCAGCAGTGACGAGGACAGTTCCGCGATGCGCTCGAGCGGCGCGCGCAGGTCGCTGGCGATTCCGGAGATCAGCTGGCCCGTGGCAGCCAACTTCTCACTGCGGAATAGTTGCTCCCGCACGGTTTTTTGCTCCTGTAATTTCATGGAAGCCGCGATCTGTTTAGCCAGATGCTGCAGAGTGGCTTGTTCGTCGGCGGTGAAGTATCCCAG
Source organism: Bryobacterales bacterium (assembly GCA_009697505.1). Classification (GTDB taxonomy): domain Bacteria; phylum Acidobacteriota; class Terriglobia; order Bryobacterales; family Bryobacteraceae; genus Palsa-187. The sequence continues at coordinate 9,577 of SHUD01000020.1, read as the reverse complement.
CCGTTGCGTGCTGCTGGCTTCCAAAACGCCCAGGGTGCCGGACTCGGCCAGCAGCGGGACGAACATCGCCGAACGCGGCAAGCCGGCTTTCCAGCCGGAATTCACCAGCGCGTTGCGCCGCACGTCCGGAATATTGACGACGGTATGATTGCGGAAACACTTCACGGCGCCCGCGGCAAGGCCTTCTTGCTCGCCTCCAATGGAAGCGGCCATGGGTTCGGGGTCGGCGGCTGTGGCCACCGACTCCAGCGACTTGGTCCGGCGGTTGAACAGATGTAGCCGCACGGACGTGGCCTGCGTGATCGAAGGCAAGACGACAGCCAGTTTCTCGGCGATTTCAACCGGCGAGGAAGCCGCGAAAATGTCCTCGCTCAGACTGTAGAACGCTCGCATGGAGCGGCGGTGGGCGCTCACATATTGGGCGCGAATCCACCAGGCGCCCACCAGTACTGCCACGAGGGCAAACAGTCCAAGCCAGAGAAACGGGGGCATCATCGATTTAATCGGCCTCTTGCAGGGAAAGCCATAGGGCCAGCGATGGGTCCCGGAAGTTCGCGGCCGAAAACAGCGTCCCCGCGAGGGAGCCGGCATGAGTCAGGATGCCAACCACGCGCATGCCAGCGGCGAGCACGGCGGCTACGCCTACGGGAGAATCTTCAAACACGATGCAATTGCGGGGCGGCATGCCCAACTCCGCGGCAACGCGCAAATAGACGTCGGGCGCGGGTTTGGGGCAGGGAACCTGGGAGCCATCCACGATGACCTGAAAATGGGACCGGAGCTTCGCGCCGTCGAGAACGAAATCGACGTTGGCGCGTTCGGCGTTGGTGGCGAGAGCCAGGGGAGCGCCCGCAACGCGATCCAGCCAGCCGGCGACTCCGGGCACCAGGTGCGACGCCAGGCGGCTGCCCAACATTTCCCGATACAAACGCTCCTTGGCGGAGCCATGTTCCTCAATGACGTGGGGAGCGGTGTCCGGACCCAGGAGATCGCGGATGATTTCGTCGTTGCGGCGTCCGTGCATGCGGACGGCAACATCGCTTCCTGCCAAGCCCAGCGATGCCACGTAACGCTCCCAGGCGCGTTCATGGACGGGCATGGAATCCACGATGACGCCGTCCAAATCGAAGATCAAACCCAGGCCAGGGGCAAGCGCAACATTTCGCCGCGGCGCACCGGGACTGTGTTCGGTAACCTCATGCATTCTCGCCGAAGCATAGCACGCGAGTCACACCCGATCGCTGAAAATAGAAACAGTATGGCGAGCAAAAGCAAGCAACGCATTACCAAGCAACCCATGGCGCGGCGCTACGTGATTTCGGGGAGAGTGCAGGGCGTCGGCTACCGGGCGTTTGCGCAGAGGGCGGCGCGGGAACTGGGCGTTACCGGATGGACGCGCAATTTGGATGACGGCACCGTCGAAGTGCATGCAAATGGCAACTTCGGACAATTGGACGCGTTCGAGGGGCGGCTGCGGGAAGGCCCGCGCTGGGGAGAAGTGCGGGGAGTCCAGGTGGCGGAGGCGGTAGTCTCCGCCACCTCGGAATTCATGATTCGCTGACGGCTTATTTGATCTTCGAGAAATCCGTGGGCTCCATGAACGTGGAATCCACTTTCTCGACAATCTTGCCGTCGGCTTCCGACGCTTTCGACACCTTCACCCATTCGGGATCTTCGCGGAACTCTTTCCAGTTCTTGGTGGCGGCGTCGCGGCTGGGGTGGGACAGAATGTAGATCAGCGTGTTGTCTTTGGCCGGAGAATCCTGCGGAACCCAATAGCCGGCGCTGGTCATCTTGTGCTGGTCAAAGATCCGCCGCGTGTGATCGCGGAAGCGCGTGAGCAGAGCCGGGAGACGGCCAGGATGGGTGTGATACACGCGCAGTTCAAATACGTGATTGCTCTGCGCTTCCACGCTCGGGGGAGCTGTCAGGCGGCTGCTCATCAGCGCGCCCGCGGTAAACGATAGCGCGGCGAAAACAAAGAAACGGAGCCAGGTAAGTTTCATAGTTGAAGATTGTAGCAATTCGCGGGCTGGCCCGGTATGGCCGCCTCAGTGCTTGTGCACGCGCCGCAACATGAAGTGCTCGGGCTTGAGGGAACCGTCGCGCAACCGTTTCCAATCGTCCTGAACGTGAATCAGCCGGCCGCTGATGTGGTTGGATTCCTCCGAGGCCAGAAACAAGGCCAGCTCGCTCTGCTTCCCAGCGGGTACGCCGCCGGTGAGGCGGACCTGCTGCGCTTCCTCGATTTCCCGCCAGCCCGCCCGTTCACCCGCCGCCAGGACCTGATCGGTCATGTGCGTGTAACTGGCTCCGGGAATCATGCAGTTGATTTGTACATTGTGGTCGCGGACTTCCTCGGCGACGCTTTCGACGAAACTCACCACGGCCGATTTGGAGGCGGCATAGGCGGCGAAGTTAGGCCGGGCCTGGGAGCCGGTCCCGCGTATGAGTACAATAATTTTCCCCTTGCGGCGCTGGATCATGCCCGGCAGCACGACGCGGCAGGCATTCATCACGCCGATCAGGTTAGCCTGGACCACGTCGTTCCAGTTTTTGGGATTGGATTCGGCGAACGGCCCGATGGCGCCCTGAAGCCCGGCGGCGCACACGAGAACCTGCAGAGGGGCTCCAAAGTGTACCTGCATGCGCTCTACCGCCGCGGCCACCTGTTCGTAGTCGGCGATGTCGGCACGCATGCGCACCGCCGTGCCGCCGCCGTGTTCAATTTCCAGGTGGCACAAATCCAACTCCGGCTTGCTGCGAGCCAGAAGACCCACCCGCGCGCCCTTTAATGCAAATCCGATCGCCAGACGCTTGCCGATTCCGCGGCCCGCCCCGGTGACTAGAACCGGTACCGATTGAAAGGAGTGCACCTCATCACGGTAGTACACTTTTTGCCCGCCAGCGGGCGGACGGACGGGCGGCTAAAGTTCAGCGGAAGAAGGAAGGATATTAACCTCGGCCGTAATGTGCACGACTTCGCCATTGACGAGACCGTAAGGTCCCTCCAGCCGGGCGGCTGTGTAAAGCGCGCGCTCTTCGGCCCGGTCAGGCGGTCCTGCGAAGAGCACGGCGAATTCGTTCTTTCTCCAGCGGCCCACGCGGTCCCGGCGGCGGAATTCGGTGGAGAGGCGGGACGCAGCCTGTTGCATGACCTGGTCGCCCAACGGACCTCCCAGGCGGAACAGAAGCAGGGAGAAGGTTGTGCCGTTCAGTTGATACGCCGCCACTTGGCGTTCAAATTCCACCGCATTAATCAAACCTGTTACAGGATCGATCGAGGGCGGGCCGGCGAGACGCTCGCTAAGCGAAGCCGCCTCCCTATCCATCCTGGTGAGTTCGGGGGCCGTTTCCCGCTTCATGGTCTCAGCCAAATTGACCAACGCGGCGGAGAATTGTGCCGGATCCGAGGCTGTACCGGCTGCCGTGGCCAATTGCCCCGCCAACTCCCGAAGATGTTCGCGGTAAACGTGTTGTTGCCGCGACATGGCATCCATCATTTCGCGCAGCGCGAGAATGCCGCGTTCCAGGTCGATGGTTCTCTCCGTTTGCGCCCGGTTCACGACGACGCCGAAGTCACGCAGTTCCGCTTCCAGAGTCTCCGAACTCTCTTTGATGGCTGCACGCGTTACGCCGAAAGAGAGGCGGGAATGTAGACCTTTAATCCGCGTGCGGTAGGGCGCTCCGATTTCCGGCCAGGCTTTCTCCAGGCACTCAGCGGTAGCCGTCATGGTTCTCAAATAGGCGGCCATGGCCGTGCTGAGTTCAGCCCATACATCGCGTTCGATTGCGGTACCCATCATTGGAATTGTGATCCTCCCGGCACTAAGAAGGAATCGGGTGAAACACCTAGAACTTTAGGCGGGGCTAAGGCTGGATTTCCGGCTGGATTTCAAAACTGGTCACGATTTCGGCGGTGGCGCGCACCGTGGCCACGGCGCTGCAATACTTTTCCGTGGAAAGAGCTATGGCGTGCTTGACCGATTCGGCCGATACATGATTTCCGCGGACGATATGTTTCAATTCGATACGGCGGAAGGCGCGGGGATGTTCATCGCGGCGTTCGGTACGGATCTCGACGCGATACCCGGTCACTTTTTCGCGCTTCTTGTGGAGGATGGAAATGACATCGGCCGCGGTGCAACTCCCTAAACCCACCAGGAATAGCTCCAAGGGACCGGGCGCGGTCCGCCGGTCGCCCTTCACGTCCACCGTCAACGAATTACCGCTGGGAGTGGTCGCGATGAAGAAGTCGTCGCCGGCGAATTCGATCGCCGTGTACTTGTCGTTGCTGGTTGCAGCCATCCTCTCATCAATAACACACGTTACACTGTGAACTTCCTATGGCGGAACGGCTGACCCTCACCGAAATTCAGAATGCCCGGCAGCGGATCGCTCCCTGTGTGCGTAGGACGCCGCTTACCGCGAGCGCGGCTCTCAGCGAACGTCTGAGGACCAACGTCTATGTCAAACTCGAGCTGTTTCAAAAGACCGGCTCCTTCAAAGTGCGTGGCGCGTTCAACAAGGCACTGAGCCTTTTGCCGGAAGAACGGGGTGCGGGATTAGTCGCGGTCAGCGGAGGCAATCATGCCCAGGCGGTCGCCTATGCGGCGCGCAATCTGGGTCTAAAATCGGTGATACTCATGCCAGCGAACACGCCGAAAAATTATGTGGACGCAACGTGAGGCTACGGCGCGGAGGTGAGATTCGCGGCGGACGTGACCGCCGCATTTACCGAAGTTGCCGAGTATGAGCGCCAGGGTTGGGCCTACATCCACCCCTTCGACGACCCCATAGTGATGGCCGGCCAGGGCACCATCGGCCTGGAAATCCTGGACGACGTTCCGCAGGTGACCGACATTGTCGTCAGCATTGGTGGCGGGGGACTCATTGGTGGAGTCGCCACCGCGGTGCGAACCCTGAAGCCCGCGGTGCGCGTGTGGGGCGTGGAAACCGAAGGCGCCGACTGCATGTCGAAATCATTGGCCGCCGGAAAAGTGGTCACGCTACCGGCGATCACGTCGATTGCACGTACGCTGGGAGCGCCGGCTCCTTCCGAGCCGACTCTGGCGATGGCGCGTGAACTTCTGGAAGGCGTAACCGTGGTGAGTGATGAAGAGGCGCTGGGGGCACTACGGTTTCTGCTGGAACGGTTAAAAATATTGACGGAACCGGCGGCATCGTGCACTTTTGCCGCGGCAGACCGCCTGCGGGACCAGTTTTCCAAGGAGCGCCACGTGGTGCTGTTACTGTGCGGCGGGAACATGCCGCTGGAAGACCTGGCCCGGCTGCCGGTCACCTAGCAAAAAAAGGGCGGAGGCTGGCTGCCCCCGCCCGCACTTCTCATTTTGGCTACTTGGCCCCAGCCATCGCCGTTTCCAGCGCCGACATCGGAGCCGGAGCGCCGTGGATGGGGACGAGGGTGGTGACATCCAGCTTCAGCCGCTTCAGGTTCTGATAGAGCGCCCTGGTATTGGGGTTGACGGGAGCTCCCGGATTGAACATGTCGGCCTGCACCACGATTTTCTCCTTGGGGAAATACGCGATCAGCATGCCGCCGACGTGGGGGAGGCCTTCTATCTTGTACAGTTCGAACCTTCTGGTGTCATCGGCCAGGACGAACTTCTCGGCTACGGTCTCAAAGACATAGCCTTCCGACCATTCTTCCGGCGGGAACATGGAATAGCGATCTGGTTTCAGGAGCCAGAGCCCGGCATGCAAGACTTCCTCGTAGTAGGGCCGGTTGCCTTCATGGGTGATCACCGTGGCGCCCTCATGGACATAGGTGCGGAGTCCGCCCAAATGGTCCCAGTGGTGGTGCGTGTTGACGATGTACTTGATCGGCTTGTTGGGCACCAGCTTGTTGACTTCGGCGATAACCGCCAGCGAACGCTCTTCATCGAGTGGCGCTTCGATCACGACCACATGGTCGGCGAACTCGACGGTGAGGCTATTGTGAGAACCGCCCGCCATCAACCACAGGCCGTCACCCAGCTTGGTGGTGGTCACACGCACCGGAGCAATCATGGCGCCTTGCACATTGGCGGGCACTGTGAGCACGGCGTCGGCCACATTCAACTTCACTTCGGAGACGGATTCCAGGCCAAAGGCGTGGTCGCCACCGCTGACATTGCCGGAAGGCGGGCCGTTGTCGTAGTCATAGTGCTGGTGGAAGCGGGGGAACTGGATGCCGCCCACCGGCTTGTAATTCGTGTATACGATCTCGATGTACATGTCGCCAACGACGGGATTGGGGAACCAGGTCTGTACCCGTTGAATCAAGTTCTTCGCATTGATGGTGCCGTTGATCCGGTACTTGCCGAGCGCCAAATAGGAAACCACCGTCACTCTCTCGTCGTATTCGGTGCGCTTGACCATCATCGGGTTCGCGCCCGGCGCCATCGCGCCTTTGAGGAAGCCCCAGGGCGTGAGGTAGATCTCCATCTGACGAATCTCAGCCGAGGAAAGATCCGGAACCGGTTGCCCCTGGGCGTTCAAATTCCACGCTAACTTCCCGCGGACCATGCTGGTGACTTTCTGGTCGTTCAGGAAGGGGAAGCCGAGTCCGCCGCCGCGAAGCGCGTAGGTGCCTTGTGACCGGACGTATTCCTCCTTGGAAGACATCGAGTCGAAATCAATGGTCCGGGTATAGGTCTTCAAGCCGGTTCGCGGCCAGTCGTCCCCGGGGGTGAAATTCTGCCCCACCATCCCTTGCCAGCCAGTACCCGTGTACTGGATGGATTTCATGTCGTTCATGCCCAGCGCCGTGGAGGCGGCTCGCAGTGCGCCCTGTACATCCTGCGCGGCGGCCGATCCTGCCAGCAGCGCCGTGAGGCCTAACGCTATCCAAAAGTGTTTTCGCATTCTTGTGCTCCTGTGTAAGTGTGCCGGGTGGCGGCCAATGGACAGTATACTCCCAGCGGGCGTGCCGCGGAGGGGAACTAACCGGCCTGGCGATTTCCCAGGCCCAGGAGAACACATCCGGCCAGAATCAATACGAGCCCGGCAAGCTTGCCCCGGGTCATGGGTTCATGGAAAAACAGTCTGGACCAGAGCATGGTCCAGATGTAGCCGGTGGAAACCATGGGAAACAGCACGCTCAGCTCGCCGCGCCGCAGGCCGACCACGAAAAACACTGACGAGAGCAGGTACCCCGCCACGCCGGCCGCAAGTTGCCAGTTCGTGAGCAGCGACCTCAGATTCCGTTCCAGCCGTTTGGCGCCGGCCTTGAAGCCCACCGCGCCCAAACTGCCGATGAAGGCTCCGAAGCTGACCCAGGCGATGGCTGAAAACGGAGTGTTCATTTGCGGGCTCCATTGCCCATCACAGCCACGCCGGCGATGATCACACCGATACCCGCGATCTTATAAGGGTTCATTTCTTCTTGGAAAACCACCACCGATAGAATCGCAACCCAAACGTAGCTCAAGGAGATCAACGGGTAGAGAAAGGACAACTCGCCGTGCCGCAGGGCGATCACCATCATGGCCGATCCGACGCCATAGAGCGCCAGTCCGCCAATCAGCGGAAAGTTGGTCAGCAAGCCGATAAGGGATGGGTTTTGGTTCAGGCGGACGGTGCCGAACTTGATCAGCACCTGAGCGGTGGCGGCGAGCACGGTGAAAGCGATCACCAGGACCAGGGAGCGGCGTTTTTGCTGTACGGTGGAGGTGGTCACAGGGCTCTAGCCAGAATAGCGGATACCATACCATAGATCGGCCGCTGCCGGGTGTCCCTTTACACGTTCCGGAACAATTCGACCTTGGGTGGCGTCCCCATCATGACCGTAACCACGTCAAATCGCACCCGTTCCCAGGGTGTATCGGTCTTGTGTGCGTAGGCGCGGGCGACGCGGCGCAGGTGAGACAGTTTTTCCTCTCCCACGGCGCGATCGGGAGGGCCGAATTGGTCACTTCTGCGTGTCTTCACCTCCACCACGACCAGCGTGTCACGATCCCAGGCGATGAGATCCGCCTCGGCCTCACCTGACGCCAGGCGGTAATTACGCGCGACGATGGTGTAGCCGTGGCCGCGCAGGAAGCGGTGAGCCAGGTCTTCACCGCGGCGGCCCAGCGCAAGGTCCGGGTTCCAGCGGCGAAGCCGGATGCGATGGCGGACCCAGTCGGCAAATGTCGCGATCACACAATATGAGTGTGCCGAAGGCGGGGATTATTTCACCCAAATGCGTGTTCGGTTATCGGTGTCCATCCGTGAGCCAAAAAGTTATTCGCCCACAGACGGACGCGGATGGACACGGATAAGCGTATATAATCGGTGTGATCCACCCGAAAGCTCATGGCATTTAGCTCTGGTGACCGTTTCGGCACATACGAAAGTCGCGGCTTAATAGGCAAAGGCGGCATGGGCGAGGTGTATCGCGCGCGATACGCAGCATCAGTTCGAGTGCTTGCATGCGCTCTTGTGTAGACTTCGCACGCCATTATTGCCGTTCGCTCTCGTGTTCGTCAAGCGAGGCGATTTCAAATGCAGAGCGATCCGTGCGGGCTGTTTGCACCGCATTCACATCTCTATTGGAACGCTTGCGGTTATTTCACCGCTCGCAACCTCCACTCGATCACTTTGCCGCGCACGATGTAACACAGATAGTATTCCCAGAAGCGGCGGAAGCGTGTCGAGGCGTTCACGGCCAGCTCGAAGCCCAGGTAGCGCCATAGGGCCAGCAGCTTCACTCGCACGGAAACTTCTTCAAACCGTGCTTCGGAATAATAGCCGAAGCCTCCGTGGTTTTCGCCAAAATAACGCAGCGAGAAGCTGTTGAGGTGCCAGCGGTGGGTGGGGTCGCAAAAAGAACTGAAATCCGTGTAGTGAGGTGTGACAATGAACGCCTCGCCGCCGGGGCGCAGCAGGCGGTGGAACTCCTCCATGGTCTTGATGACGTCGGAGACGTGCTCGATCACGTGGATGGCTTGTAGCCGGTCGAAAGACGAGTCGCGAAAGGGGTAGGGAAGGCGGTCCAGGTCGCAGATCACATCGGCGCGGCTGGCGGGATTGCGGTCGATGCCAATCGCGCCCGCGAGTTTGTTGATGCCGCAGCCGACGTCGAGTATGCGCACAAACTGTGATTGTAGCGGTTAGGCGGCGATAGCGCGGAGGCACGCGGCGATGATGTCCACCGCGCAGTCGGCTTGCTCGACGGTGAGCACCAGCGGAGGTGACAGGCGAAGCGTGTTCGGACCGGCGCCGAGCACCAGCAAGCCGCGTTCGAAACACATCTGCACCAGGCGGTCGCGCAGCTCGGGGGCGCGTTCTTTGGTGGCTTGATCCTTTACAAGTTCAATGCCGATCATCAGGCCCAATCCGCGCACGTCGCCGACGTTGGGGAAACGCGCGGGGAAATCACTCAGGCGCGCTTTCATATGAGCGCCGACTTTAGCTGCGTTGGCGATCAGTTCCTGTTCCAGTAATTCCAGTAGCGTCCGGCTATAAGTCGAGCAGATTCAACTGCTTGAAAATTGCGTCTGATTTTTCTTGGGAATGTACTCGTCCGAAGGCGTGTAAAATGGGCACTTCCTCGAACAGAGTGAGGCTGAGCACCTGTAGGATTTCGTGAAGG
>SHUD01000073.1 GCA_009697505.1 Bryobacterales bacterium | reverse complement strand
GGCAGCGCAAACGCAACTACGGCGTTGCTCTTCGGACCAAAGCGCATGTGGCCTGGACCGCCCGTAACAATCACCACGTACTGCTTGCCGTTCCGTCCGCGATACGTGATGGGGGTGGCGTTGGCGGTGGCTTCAAGCGTGGTCTCCCACAGCATCTTGCCCGTGCGCGAATCGAACGCGCGAAAGCGCCGATCGTTGGTGGCGCCGATGAAAGCAAGCCCTCCGGCGGTGGCGATGGCTCCCCCAAGATTGGGCGCGCCCGTGTTCTTCAGCCCTTTCGCTTCGAGCTCCTCATAGGAACCGAGGGGAACTCTCCATGCGATGTCGCCGGTCCTGGTGTCCACGGCGGCCAGCTCGCCCCAGGGCGGCTGATTGCAAGGAAACCCGTCCTTGTCCCAGAAGCGTGTGTAGCCCAGAGCGTTGCGGTAGGCCACGGGCGAGCCTGGAGGGTTCTTCGCCATTTGCCCGATCTGGCCAAGGTTGGAAAAATTGACAATGATGTAGCGGAGCTTTGGATCATAGGCGACGCCCGCCCAATTCGCCCCTCCCATGGAGCTGGGGAATGAGATCCGCGGCTCATTCTCGCTGAACGGCGTGAATGCGCCGAAGGTCTTGGCCTTGTCAAACTGCTCCAGACAAAACGCACGCGACTCCGGTGAAATGTTGGAGACTTCCTCCCTGGTGACGCTCATGCGCGACAGCGCCGGAGGCTTGACGGGGAACGGCTGCGTGGGCCAGGACTGTTCGCCCGGCAAATCGCTCTTGAGCACCGGACGTTCCTCGACGCCCCAGATCGGCTTTCCGGTCAGGCGATCCAGCACATAGAGCAAGCCATTCTTGCTGAACTCCGCGACGGCCGGGACGCGCTTGCCGTTCACCGTGGCGTCCACCAGCGCGGCTGGGGCGGACGCGTCCAGGTCAAAAATATCGTGATGGACAACCTGGAAATACCAACGCAGTTTCCCGGTGGCCGCCTCCAGGGCGATCAGGCTGTTGGCGTACAGGTTCTGTCCCGGGCGATCCCCACCGTAGTAGCTGTCGGCGGGGTTTCCAGTGGGAACGAACACCAGGCCGTTCTCTTCATCGACGGTGATTCCGCCCCACGCCGGAGGGCCGCCGCGATCTTTCCAGCCATCCGGTCCCCACGTTTCATTGCCAGGCTCACCGGGCTGAGGTACGGTGTGGAAGCGCCAGACCAACTTTCCCGTCAGTGCGTCGAAAGCTCGCGGATCGCCGCTGGGGCCCTTGCTGGGAGTTTCCTGCAATTCAGGGCCGACGATGATCAGATTCTTATATATGGCAGGCGGCGAGGTGACGTTGTAGATTGCGTTGGGGTAGTTATCCGCCACGCCCGCCCGCAGATTCACTTCGCCGTTGTCGCCGAAATCGGGCACCAGCTTGCCTGTTTTCGCATCCAGTTCAATGAGGCGAGTGGGGCGGCCGGAGCTCGCGGAACTCGACACACCCACGACAATGCGCGGAGGATGCTGTTTGTCGCCGGGCCAGTAGGACACGCCGCGGTGCGCGGTAACGATATTCTGCGGTGTTTTTGGATCGAAGCTCCAAAGCTCTTTTCCCGTTTCCGGGTTCAGAGCGACCACACGATTGCCCTTGGTGGCCAAATACATCATGCCGCCCACCACAATGGGAGTCTCTTCCCAGGTGCCTTCGGGATCGCCGGTCCGGTACGTCCAGGCAGGGGTGAGCTTCGCGACGTTCTTCGTGTTGATCTGGTCGAGCGGCGAGTATTTAGTGCCGCCGGCGTCCCGGCCATAGGACGGCCAATCCGCGGCGTCTTGCGAGATGCCAGGCGCGCATGCCAGCGCAACGGCGATGGGAGCGATCCAGAGTCTTCGCGACATAACGGTGGTGGTGCCTCCCATTCTCCCGCGCACTTGTGACAGGGAGCTTACTTCAGATCCAACCTGTCGTACATGTGCAGGATATTGTTATTCAGAGCCGCCTGCGTTTGATTCGGCGCGGCAGGGGTCTTGAGCGACGCCACCATAATGGTTTTCTGCAAGTCAGCCACTGACTGGCCTGCCTGCTTGCCGGCGGAAACGCGCGCCGTCAGTTCCTCCACATAGTTGCGCATGGTCATCATCTGCGACTTGTCGGTCTGAATCGGACCGTGGCCCGGCAGGACGATGTCGAACTTCAGCTTCATGATCGTATCCAGCGTCTTCGCCCAGTCTCTGGGGTAACCGTCCCCCATGAAGGCGGCGGCCACATCGCCGGTCGCGATCGCGCCCTTGGAAGGGCAATATACCTGAGTGTCGCCGGCGGTGTGCGCGCGGCCGTTGAACTGGAGGATCAGGTCGAAATCCTTGTCCTTGATCGAGTAAGTTTTGTCGAACGTGACCTTGGGCACCGCGGGCGAGAAGTTCTTCATTTCGGCCGCGTATACATCCAGCTGTTGCAGGCGGATCTTGAGCGCCTCGGCGTCGGCGCCGGAAGCCTTCGCCAGATTTTCTTTAGCAGCCTCAATGAGCGTCGGCACGCTCGCCATCCCGAGCGCAACCTTCCCGCCCGGCTCCAGGGTTCCCTTTACTCGACTCGCCGAGGTCTCCGCCATCAGGCGCTGAGTGGTCTTGCTGGCGACAATCTTGGCCCCCAGTTTCTCGTAGGTCGCGTTTCCGTGCGCGTGATCCCAATGGAAATGGCTGTCCACCAAATACTTGACAGGCTTATCGGTAATTTCTTTCTTGATCTGGGCGACCAGGGACGCAGCCGACGACGGCCTGGAATGCGAATCCACCACAATCACTTCTTTGGAATTGACGAAAATGACGCCGTTTGAGTTCAATAGCGCATTGGGCTTCGCAAAGGCCTGGTAGACGCCCTCGGCGGCTTTCCTGATCTCAAACAAAGTGGGATCCGCGGTGGGAGCCAACGCCTGTGCCCAGGCCGCCTGATACTGCGCGATTTCGAGGATGGAAGCTCCAGTCAGGGCGCCGCCCATGACGGTCTTGAAGAAATCCCGCCGCGAATGAAGTCGCTCATGCCGTGAAGAAGGGCGATCGGGATGGTGTGGGAGATGCATTATCAGGGCTCCTAGTGGGTTATGTGGATCGCCTTAAATGTTAGAGCAACCACGCGGAATGTGTCAAGCCGGCAATCACTGTGTGTGGAGATCCGGTTTTGATATGGGGCCGCGAGGGTATATAATTCTTGCGAAGAGCCAGCCAGCCGTGCAGCGGCCATGGAGAGGAGACAAGACAGACATGAAACCAACCGTGATTTCCGAGAACGCGATTTCCGGGGCCGGCGTATCGCGGCGGCACGCGCTCCAGCGCGTGGCGGGTGTATCGCTCGCAACTGCAGCGGCGCAGTCGTCATACGGACAAGCGCAGAGCGGACAAGCGCAGACCGTCCAGGCGCGCAGCGCCACTACGCAGGAATTTCTGGATCTGATGAAGCAGCTTTCCAATTGGAATCGCTGGGGAAAAGACGACGAGATGGGCACGGTCAACCTCATCACGCCGGCCAAGCGAAAGCAGGCGGCGGGTCTTGTGAAAGAGGGCGCATCTTTCTCCATGGCGCGGAACGCGGAGATGGAGGCGGCGGTCGACAACCCTCAGCCCATTATTCGCAAAGTAAACAGACTCGGCGCCTCCGCGCCCGCAACCGGCATGGGCGGTACGGGCGATACTTTTTTCATTTCCTACCACGGCTATGTTCACACGCACATGGACTCGCTTTGCCACTTTCTCTACGACGGCAAGATGTACAACGGCTACTCGAAGGACCTGGTAACGGAAAACGGCGCCGCGAAAAACGGCATTTTGAATTTCAAGCATGGGCTCGTCACGCGCGGTGTGTTGATGGACATGGCCCGACATAAGGGTGTCGATTACCTGGAACCGGGCACCCCCATCTATCCCGAGGACCTGGATGCCTGGGAAAAGAAAGCGCGCGTCAAGGTGAGCAGCGGGGACGTCCTCCTGGTGCGCACCGGACGCTGGGCGCGGCGCGACGCAAAAGGTCCTTGGCCGAACTCGGCTGGATTGGCCGGACTTCACATGAGCTGCGCGAAATGGCTGCATGAGCGCGACATCGCAATTCTCGGCGGCGACGGCGCTCAGGATGTGGTGCCCTCCGGCGTTGCTGGCATATCTCAACCGATTCACGTGCTGAGTCTGGTCGCGATGGGCACGCCGATCTTCGATAATTGCGATCTGGAGTTGATCGGCAGGGAAGCCGACCGGCGCCGCCGCTGGGAATTTCTTGTTACCGCGTCGCCCGCGGCCGTCCCAGGCGGGACCGGATCGGTCCTCAATCCCATCGCGACGTTCTGAACAGCAACCTTAGCAGCGCACACAGGAGGTGCATATGAAGTCGAAATTCTTACGGAATGCAGCGTTTCTGGCGTTCGTCACCGTTCCGCTGACCGCCGCGGCCCTGCAGATGGCCAAGCCGGAGGACGTAGGTTTGTCTTCGGAGCGGCTACAGCGTATCAATCAAATGATCCAGCGCCATATCGACTCGCAAGACGTCACCGGCGCCGTCACCCTGGTCGCGCGCCGTGGGCGCGTGGTGCATCTGGAGGCGCAGGGCGTCATGGATCTCGATTCGAAAAAGCCGATGCCCAAGGACGCCATTTTCCGAATCGCCTCCATGTCGAAGCCCGTCGCTGGTGTCGCCATCATGATGCTGCTCGAAGAAGGCAAACTTACCTTGCTGGATCCGGTATCGAAATTCATCCCGCAGTTTAAGGGGATGAAAGTTGCCGTCGCGCAGCCCGCGCCGGCGCCGCCGTCCGCGGACAACAACGCTGCAGATCCGGCGTTCTATACCGTGCCGGCGACTCGTGAGATCACCATTCGCGACCTACTGACGCACACGTCGGGATTGGTCAGCGGCCCGATCTCCACTGCCGAACAGCGGAAGATCGCGCGCCAGCCCAACGAAACGTTGGCGGAGTTCATTCCGCGGCTGGCCGCCACACCGCTCGAATTCCAACCGGGCAGCCGGTGGAGCTACAGCCCGCTGGCCGCGTTCGACACGTTGGGCCGCATCGTTGAGATCGCGTCAGGCCAGAGCTTTGACCAGTTCCTGCGGACCAGACTCTTCGATCCACTCGGAATGAATGACACATCGTTCTATCCCGCCGAAGCGCTGATGCCTCGCGTGGTGGGCTCCTATCAAAAAACGGAGAAAGGGCTGCAACCGCGGCAAAATCCAAATTTCCTATCGAGTCGGACCTACTTTTCCGGCGGCGGCGGTCTGATGAGCACCGCGCCGGACTATGCGCAGTTCGCCCTGATGCTCGCGAACGGCGGCGAGTGGAACGGAAAACGCTTCCTGAGCCCCAGGACAGTCGCGCTGATGGCGTCTGTACACGCATCGGACACGCTGCCCGGCAGACGCACCGGCGAAGGCTTTGGCTTGAGCGTGCGCGTGATTCAGGATTCAGTGGGGGGCAACATTCGCATCTCCAACGGCGGCTTCGGCTGGAGCGGAGCCTTCGGCACGCACTTCTGGGTGGATCCCAAAGAAAAAATCGCCGCCATCCTCATGATCCAGACGCCGATCAACGCGATGCGCCCGGAATTTGAAAATGCCGTGATGCAAAGCATCATCGAGTAGGACGGGACGCAGAGCAATTCACCTCCAAAGAACGGAATGGTGAGACAGGGCTGGACTACTTCACAGCGCGGTACTTCAGTGCGGCGCCAGCGGAAAGCAGTGAGTGATCTTGATCAAGTTCGGGCCCTCGTTAAGGCGAAAGACGTCAGAAACGCACTGGTTCTGATTGCGGACATTGAGAGCCATCGTGGTCCTTCCGCGCGTCTCTTTGTTCTGAGAGCGCTTTGTCTGCAGCTGTCCGATGATGCTTCTCCAGAGGATGTTGAGAGGGCCCTCAATAGTGCGCTTTCGTCGGACGATGAATATGTTGACGCCCATCTTGAGATGGGCTGGTTTCGCCTGGTGATGCTTGACGATGCTGAGGGTGCAAAAGCATTCTTCAAGCAGGCAACAGGCCTTCTGGCGAAGTTGAACGAAGAGGTTGTCAGGGGCCTATTGGCCTGTGACGAGGAATTAAGTCCGGGTCGTGCTCCTGAAGCGGCCAAGATTCAGTATCAAGATGCTTTAATCCGGGCCGAACCAGAGGCGACGCGAACCAAATAGCGGCTGTCCTCCGTAGCGACTCACCGGTAGGCATCCTTGCGATCCCGGACGCGGGAGACTTCGATGGAGCCGCCGAGGTCGCGGAAGATGACGCGGTAGTCCTGGGTGCGGAGGCGGAAGAGGGGCGGCTCGACGTCCTGCAGGCGCTTGACGCTGCCTTCCTCGGATTCCAGGAAGCGCGCCAGCGTGCGGAGGATCTGGATTGCAACGGGCTGCGGGATGGCGCGAAGATCGGCTTTGGCCTGATCCGTAAAAGTGACGCGCCTACCCATTCCGCTTGCCGGTCTCTTCAGGCAACGGAGTCTTGGCCATGGTCTCCCAGTCGGTCATGCCGAGCCCGAAATCGGCCAGGACGTTTTCGAGCGGAACCGGCTGGTTGTCCTTGAGCCACTCGTCGGCTTCGGCGACGGCTTGGCGGTCCTCTTCGGTGAAGGGTTCATCGTCGATGGGCGCGAGCGCCAGCTTACGAGAAAGCGGATCGAGCATCGATTGCAAGATGGTTTCGAGGGCGGCCAGTTGCACGGGCGGGAGTCGATCAATCAGGGCGTGAACGTGGGAGCGGGCGTCGGTATTCATGGTACTTTCCCTTGCGCCGTTATAGCTCAACCATCACCTTGCCGACCCTGGAGCGCTTCACAGGGCTACCGGGCAACACCTCCAAGGTCCTGATCTTCATCGGACTGAACGTACACTTTCATCATACTCCGGTACACGGTCGTTTGTTTTTTAGAAACGCCCCGTCGATGCATCGCAGGGACGCTGCAGCGAGTATTGCCGAGTAACCGCTGGAGGCGCTCAGCCGCGGTTCGTCAATCGCGTACCCGCACTGTTGCCGCTGCGCCGCCCCGTCAATTGCCGCTGGCTGGCACACCACTCAACTTGAATTGCATCGGATCGCAAGTAGCTACTAGCGGACTCAACATAGCGGCCGGGCTGGTGGCGGCTCCAATCTGGACCGGTGTGGAGACGTAATGCTGATAGACCGTCAGTTGGTGCCGAGCCACCGGCGCGGCGGCGGTAAATCGAAACGAAGCGCCACCAGCGCCATCCAGAATGAACTGATATTTCCCTGGCCGGTTTGGATTTCCATCGACGCCGAAGGCCACCACTTCTTTGGCGTCCTGAATGTGTCCCCATCGGACCATCGGTGAGCTGCTTGCGGCCCTGGAAGTTTCGTACGCCTGCTCCTTGCCCTTAGGGCCGGAGGCGATCTGCCAGTCCGCCGTCCCAGTCGCCTTCAGTGTCTCGGTCAAAACCACCGATTCAGACGGATTGCGAAGGACTCCGTAGGTCCAGCGCTCGGTTCCAAAATCCCAGACCCAGGGAAGAGGACCAAATGAAAGTGGAGTCTGATATGAGATCTCGCGCAGGCGTTTGCCGGGATCGTCTACTTGCGCGGAAACTTTGACCCAGCTCTTGCTGTTCGGCATCTCCACCGTAATCACGAACGGGACGCTGTACTTTGTATCGACGGATAACCGGCCGCTGTACCGAATCTTCACGGAAAGAGGCCCGCGCTTCAGGATTTCCAGCTTGGACGGCTCCTCGCTTTTGACGCTGTGTAGACTGCCTTCGGCGTCCGTGATCGCGAAGCCGGTTCCGGCGCTTCCTAAATCCTCGTTGCGGTACTTGACGGAAAGCACAAGCGGCGCACCCGTTTTGCTGAAGCGCACAGCTCCCACTTGAATTCCATCGCCCTCTTCGGTGACCGAAAGGCCCCTGGGAGGCGGCCCGGATTTCACTTCCGAACCGTATTCGAGCTGATAAGTCTGCGTTTCATTGGGTCCAATCGTGGCGTTGAGGTCCACGGCCAGCCACTGAATCGACCCATCAGGCCACTGGCCTTCGCCGGTGAATTGCGCGGGAACTTCGGCGCCGTTGAGTACGACTCTCGCATTCGCAGCCGATGCCAGCGCGCCGTTCGGAAAGGGCACTCGCACTCCAACAGGAAAGCCAAACCGGCGAATTCCGGCGGTTTCCCTGACGGAAAGTGCAACGTTCTTCGGCGTCTGCGCCGCCACTGCCACAGCGCCCAGCGCCGCCAGCAGGACCATGTGGCGGAGTTTCACCTGCATCGCATTCCTGAGGAGATAGCGCGCTTAGCGGGCCGCGCTCGCGTTCACCTGTTTGGCCGGGCCCAGGTTCTCGTAAAACTTAATGTTGTGCGTGGCTCCGCCGGCCATGACGATGTCCAGGCGGCCGTCGCCATTGATGTCGGCCACTTGGCAGCCGGAGGCGGACATGCCCATGTGATCGAGTTCCTCGTGATGCCACTGGTCGGCCTGAGCGCCCGCATAGAAAATGTGGGACGTCGAGACCTTTCCCTTGGCGCGGTCGCCGGCGACGATGTCATCGCGTCCGTCGCCGTTGAAGTCGCCCACGCATACTTCGTGGCCTTCGGTGATGGCTTCGAAGATGACCCGGCGCTGCCATCCGTTCTTGCCCTCCGGTGTGTAGACCACCACTTCATTGCCGTGCCAGGGTTCCACCGCCGCCAGCA
>SHUD01000072.1 GCA_009697505.1 Bryobacterales bacterium | reverse complement strand
TTTCCCACCGCTCCGACGACTGTTCCTTTCTTGCGAACCAAAACCAGAAAACCTCCTTCGGCCAGCCGTAGAGGTGCAACGGGGTGAATAGACGAAACCGGACAGATCACGTGTGAACAAAACCGGACAGATTGACTTACTACCGACAGACGCGACAGAATTGCCAGGATTTCAGCGCCTCTTCGAACACCAGGGGCCGGCTTCCCAAAAAGCCGGCTTCACGGGAGTAACTTCCTCGAACGCCGGCGCGGGACGGAACGCGAGTCAGTCAGCTTGCTAGTTGGCCGTCGAGGGTGTACTCTTCTACCGATGTCATTCCGACCTGTCCGCAAGATTGCCGGGATCGGCAATGTGTTCATGGGAACAGAGCTTCTGGATATCGCGGAGTATGATCTCGAGATTTACGAGGAGAATCCTGAGGATCACGAGCATCATGGAGCCAACTGGACACCTGGCGCCAAGAAGATCGAAGGGACCGTGGTGGGCGAATTGCCCATTAGGAAAGATCTTCGGCTTCTCACGGAAGAAGGGTACTCATTGAATTTCTATTTGCGGGATAGCTTCGGGTCTGTCGTGATTTTGAATCCCATGCTGGATAGCAGCGGAAAGCCCGTGCGTTAAACACTCGCCCAGGCCGGGCCTGCCCCGCTCCTACTTACTGCAACCTTTTTTGGTTTCCTCAAAGCCTTCAAACAGGCGGCCGGCATTGGCCCCGGCCAGCGTTTCCATCCGGTGCGGCTGGCCTCTCTCCTCGGTGTAGCGGGCCACCGTCCCCAGCGAGCGCAGCAGTTGCGCTTCCTTCCTCATCTCGGGATGCCACCTGTATTCGTCATTCTCGCCGACGTACATGAACACGCACAGCTTGGAAATCGCTTGCAGTTTGGCCGGGCTGGGCTCCCACATATATCCGGGGAAGGCGGTGACCGACAAAAAGTATTGCGGGTTCGCGGCGGCCACGTGGAATGCCGCGATTCCGCCGTTCGATGGCCCGGCGATATGGAACTTGTTGTCTTGGATCTTGTAGTCCGCCAGGATCAGCTTTAAGAACTCAGGGAAAATGCGCGCCCCGTCCTCGAAGAACAACTGGTCGTCCGGCGCCGCGGGCGCCACCACGATATAGCCCCGCTTTTCCGCCTCCGCGCGGAAGTTGCGGTCGAGAATACGGTCCACGGTGTTCATGTTTTGCGGACCTCCGCCCAGGGCCAGAATCGCCGGATACGCCTTCGCCGGATCATATGCGTTGGGAAGAACGACTTTATAACGGACGGTGGCGCGAGCCACCTTCTTAGTCTTTTCGAGCACCTCCGCCTGGACGGGCTGCGTCGAGAACATCGCGACGAGGACCGCCACGGTAAGCAACGGCATCCACTGCAACTTTAGTTGTTTCATTTGGGCCTCCACAATCCGGAACGGCAACCTCGATTTTACATCCACTTTGATTTACCTCGTAGTCATCCAGGCACGTCTTCGCCGGCTTCCACCAACACCGGCTCGAAATGTTCGGATGCGAACACCGCGCGGGCCGCCGGCACCGCTGCTCCCAGCGCGAACAGCGCCATCAGGAACACTGCATTGTATCCGAAGTGGTTCGCAATCGCTCCCGCCGCGAACGAACTCACCCCCACAAACAAGTCGTAGAAAGCGCTCATCACGCCCACCACGGAACCGCGCTCGTGGCTCGGCGTGCGCTTGAGCACCGTGGAGAGGATGGAGGACCACGGGAAAGAGAACCCCAGCCCCAGCATCGCGGACGAGGCAATCGCCAGCACCGGCGGCGGCCCCATCGCCAATCCCGCCAAGCCGATGGCCATCGCCACAATCCCCACATGGAAGGTGCGCCGCGGAGGCACTCGATCCGGCAGCCCGCCGAAGAAGAATCGCGCCAGCAGCATAAAGCCGGCATAGGCGGAAAATGCCATCGGTCCCGAGTTCCCGTGATTCGCCAGATGCAGAATCAGAAACCCCGCGACCACCGGATAATGAACGCTGACGAAACCCACGGCAAGCCCGGGCTTGATCAAATGCCCAGGCAGCCAGACGCGCTTGCCCGGATCGGGATGCGGCGTATAGTCTTCCGGGATCCGCGACAGAATCAAGAAGCCCGCCAGTGCCGCCACCACCTGCATCATCGCGGCGTGTTCAAAGCTCACCAGCCAACTGCCCACCACGGGGCCCGCGGCAATGCCTCCCCAGATGCCGCTGCTCAGGAATCCCAAAGCGCGGGCGCTGCGGGCAATCCCAGCGGCCTCCACCACCCAGGCGGCGGCGCCTGTATAAAGGCAGGCCTCGCCGAAGCCCTGCAACGTGCGGCCCAGATACGCGCCCTGGATTCCCACCGGAAGCAGGTACGCGCCGCCGGCCAGGGCGCAACTGAATAAACCGGTGAGGAAGGCTGCCTTGCGGCCTTTGCGATCCGCCAACGGCCCGGAGATGAACCGCGAGCCCAGCGCCACAAAGGAAAAGGTCCCGATGACTAGACCGACGGTTTCGTCCGTTCCTCCCAGATCATGACGGATGTGCGGCGCCATGCCCGGCAGCACGGTGCCCATGCCGAGAAACCCCAGGAACGTGGCCGCGATCAGCCACCAGAAACGATTCCCCATCCATTAATTGTAGCGAGGAGCCCGCGCTAATCGCCGATCATTCGCGATCCATGCGTCATTTGTTAATGCGTCATGGCGTAAACCGCGTAGCTGGTTCCGATGCGAATCGCTTCGGTCGAATAGCGCTCTGGATAGTAGGGGTCGTCGGCGAATTCCCAGCCGTCGCCCAGGTCCTGGTTGAACGAAATCGCCACCATCATGCGGCCCTTGGAGTCGCGGATCGCGCGCCAGTGCGGCACAATCCCGCCCCGCTCAATCAAGGACCCGTGAACCACGTTGGCCCCCGGCACCCGGATGCGCTCGTTCAGATCGAAAATCACATGGAACGCGGGATCGTCGCCGGCTAATTCCTCGGCCTCCGCCCTGGGATCGATCTGGTGCATGCCGGCCATGAAGTTGGCCCACTCGCGCTCGTTGTGGAAGTCGTCCACCAGCAGGAAGCCCCCGCGCTCAAAGTACTGCCGCAGCCGCGCCCCTTGTGCCGGCGAAACCTTCCAGTCCCCGATCGAGATCGCCACAAGGAACGGGAGGTTGAACACGTCATCGCTGTCGATGTCGATGATGGTTTCGATGGGTTCGGCGTCAATCCGCGTGAGCCGGCTCAGCAGCCCGATGAACAGGCGGTCGCCTCTGTTCGCGTCGATCCCCCAGCGCCAGCGGTAATTCCCGCGGTCGTAGGACGACTGGTAGCGCAGGCGTCCCAACGCGAAGTCCCCCTTGCGCCCCGCGTCGGGAGGATCGTCCACCGGGTCCTGCATTTCGCGTTCATAGCGCGCCCAGAACCTCTGCCGCACCTGCGCCAGCCCCGCGACGCTCAACACGCAAGAGAGCAAGATGACGACGATGATGACGGCCGCGCCGCGAACTCGGAACCGTGAGTGCACGCTTCCAGCCTACAAAAAAGGAAGCAGCACCTCCACGCCCCGGCTCCGGCACGAGTTGGATCCGGCACGAGCCGGATCCACGGCAAACGGGCGTCGCCCGGGAAGTAGATACGTATTTACGATTTTGTTCTAAAATAGCTCGCAGGAGGGAGCAACGATGAAGACCCTATTCGCTCCAGCATTTTTCATCCTCACGTTAGTCGCCGCGGTCATGCCGCTGTTGGCGCATCACTCATGGCCGATCAACAATGACAAGCTCGTTACGGTGAAGGGCACGGTGATTGAGTTCAAGTGGGCCAATCCGCACCCGATGATGACCCTGGAGGTTCAGGCCAGTGACGGGAAGATGGAGAAATGGGAAGTCGGCGGCCCCGCCCTCAACCGGATGGAGGCCAACGGGTGGACCAGGACCACGGTGAAGCCCGGCGACGTGATCACCGGCACCGGCTATCAATTCGCCGATGGCCAGAAGATCATCCGGCTGGAGCGCATCATCATGCCTGACGGCAAGGAAATGCGCCTCTACGGCCGCTAAGCTATTACGGACCAGTGGCCCGCGCCACGCGGAGATCAAACCATGGAAGTGCAGTTTACCCCTGACCAACAAGACAATCTCACGCGCATGGCGGCGGCGCAAGACTGCGCCACGGAAGCTCTTGTGCGGCAGGCGGTGGAACGGCTCCTGCACTATGAGGATTGGTTCCTCAGCGAGGTCGATAGGGGCTTGGCCGCGGCGGACCGGGGCGAGTTCGTGGAACACGGCGACGTTCTTGGAATGATCGAGAGCCGGTATCCGGTGTAATGCTCGTTCGTTGGACCAAGCCGGCCACGGCGGACTTAACCCACATCTGCGATTACACCGGAAAGCGTTTTGGAACGGCGCAAGCCCGCCGTGCGGCTCGGGCTATTTACGACGCTGCCGGCTCCTTGAAAGCGCAAAGGCCGCGAAGGCGCGGCGGCAAGTGAAACATGAATACGCGAGCTGACGGCGCTGAAGCGAGTCCGTTTTGCGCTAGTTCTTCAAAAGACATACCTCAGCGGGGGAGAGCCGGCCGCAAGCCGGATACAAGAGAACTCACGGTGTCCGGTCTCCCCTTTGTGATTATCTACCGCGCGGAAAGGGAAGTGTCCCGGATCATCCGCATCCTGCACGGCGCTCAACAACGGCCGTAACAGGCAATGGAATTCTGCCGCCTGAAGACTGTTGTTCGGACGTCGTGAATCTTGGGTTAGGCAGTTTCTTCAGACGCGATGCCGACTTCGCAGGAATTATGCCACGAGAAGCCCTTTCGCGACAATAAAGCGTCCGCCGCGAAACTGCCTAGCGACAGAGGCTGGACGTTCAAGACGCCTTTACCGACGTTCCCCTGGGGAGTAGGAGGCTTTGCGTACGAAGGCACTTCCCGGGAGCCGGTCCTGGTTAAGTTCGGGATTCGGAACCGGTCGGATAGAGTATAGGTAGGCGCAGATGAATCTGACGTTTGAATGGGACCCACGCAAGGATCGGACAAATCTCGAATAGCACGGCATCAGTTTCTCGGAAGCGATCGCTGTTTTCGACGATCCCCTGGCTCGAATTTTCGTCGACGAAGATCACTCGGCGGACGAGAGGCGCGAGATCATTGTCGGCCACTCGCATGCGAAGCGGCTTCTGCTGGTGTGTTTCACAGAGCCGGATCAGGGGCGGCTTCGAATCGTCAGCGCCCGACACGCAACAAGGAAGGAACGGCATGACTATGAAGACTATCGCAGCCACTAAACCAAAACAGGATCGGTCCAATGGACTCAAGCCGGAGTATAGGTTCGACTACGCTAAAGCGCAGCCGAACCGGTTTGCCAGAGGAATGC
The DNA here is from genome assembly GCA_009697505.1 of Bryobacterales bacterium. Lineage (GTDB taxonomy): Bacteria > Acidobacteriota > Terriglobia > Bryobacterales > Bryobacteraceae > Palsa-187. The sequence continues at coordinate 3,402 of SHUD01000072.1, read as the reverse complement.
GGGGGGTATCCTTGGCCGTTGTGCTGGATCCGGATGTGGCGCGCGTCTTCCAGGATGCCGAATCGGTGAATACGGTTCTGCGGGCACTTTTGACGACCATGCCGGTCCAGCGAATACGCGGGCCTCGGTAGAAACGTCCTCGACCGAGCCTCACAAACCGCGCCATTATCGTCTGCAGCGACGCGCCAGCCTAACGCGTTCCCTGCCCGTCATTACCCCGTCCGCCCGATCTCCCGCGTCAGGTAATCCACCACGCGCTCGAAGGGGTCGAACCCGAACGCCTGGCCGATGGGCGCGCGCAGATTGGAGTTCGCGTTCACATCGTAAAAGATCGTCCGGCCGTCCGCTTCCAGGTATTCGATGCCGCCGACGTCCAGGCCGCCCGCCGCCATGATCTTCTCACCGGTCTCCACGGCATGCACCGGGACTTCAGGATACGGATAAAACTCGACGGGCTTGACCGGAGCCTCCTCAGGTACTGCACAGTGCCCGTCGCTGCCGTCCGCCGGATTGCAAACCTCCGACGGACACAGATTGAAGGCGCCGTGCGATACCACGCGCATGGCGTACAGAAATTTGCCGCCCAGAAATTCCATGCGCACGATGCCGCGTGCCGCCTCCACCGGGAAATACTCCTGCAACAGCAGCAGATTGTCGGGCAGCCACAGCGCCGGTTGATCGCGCAGCAGCCGCCGCAGCTCCTCCGGCGATTCCAGCAAGTACATGCGCGCCCCACTGCCGCCCTGCTCCGGCTTGAGCAGCGCGGGCCATCCGCCCGTCCACTGCGCGAGCGCGGCTTCGGGATCGTTGAACGCCAGCGAACGCGGATGCGCAACGCCCAGCTTCCCCAGCAGCGCCGCCTGCGCCGACTTGCTCAGCTCCAATAGAAACGCCCGCGACCCGTTGAGCACCCGCGCGCCGCCCGTTTCCAGGGACCGCATCCACGCCAGCGCCAGCGGCACCGCGCGCGTGTTGCCCCGCACGTAAGCGCTCGGGCTCGCCTGATTAAAGTACAGCGCGGCCGCGGGCAGCGCGTCCGGATCGAACGCGGCCTGCTTCAGGTCCAGCGCCGTGTAGCGGACACCCCGGCGTTCCAGCGCCGCCCACAACGGCTTCTGCCATTCCGGATGCTCGAACAGGACGGCCAGATCGTAGCGCGCATGGCTCATGACCTTCAGGTTATCTCGCCGTGCTCCCCGCATGGGCGGTGAAAAAAGGGCCCGCTAGAGGTCACGCTACTTGCGCATCGGGATCTCTACCGGGCCTGAGGGAAAAATCGTCAGGTTCGCAGACTAATGGCCACGGCCTCCGCCGCGCGGGCCACCACCACGCGGGCCTTCGAACCGGCCGCCACCTTGCGGAGGAGCACCTTGTGGACCGCGTTCCATCGTTGGCGCCGGCGGCGCACCGAAACTACCTCCGCCGCCATTGGGACGCGGACCACCAAACCCATTGAAATCCCGGCGCGGAGCCCCATTGTCCCGATTGCCGGGATTCGGCCGCTCGTTCACAATCGGCGGGCTGATCCGCACCGGTTGCGGCTCTCTCCGCGGAGCAAAACCGCGGAAGCCGCCGCCGTTTCCTGGGTTGTTTCGTGGGTTATTTCCTGGGTTATTGCCTGCATTGTTTCCACGGGCCGGGGGAGCTCCGGACGGGGTATCCAGCCGCCGCCACCCGCCGCCATTAAAACCGCCATTCGAACGGCCGCCATACCCGTCGCCATTCAGCGGCACCACTGGATTCGGCCGGCCGCCATTGAACCCCGCACCGCGCGAAGGACCGAACGGAATCCCGCCTTGCATCATGCCGGCGCGGGAAAGATCTCCCGCCCCGGGCCGCACGTACGCATTTCTGCCCACGGCCATGCGCCCAAAGTCGCCCGCCCGCAGACCGGTAATCGAATTCCCATAGCGCGCGTTGCGATAGTTGTTGCTGACGTTAACGTTCCCGGCAATATTCACGCCCCGCCCGCCGTATCCGCGCCCATACCACGGACGATACGCTTCATACGGAGCCAGCGGCACCCAGCCCACATGACTGTATCCGAAACCGAAACTGCTGCCAAATCCGGGCGATCCGAAGCCGAAAAACCCCACCAGCGCCGGCCTCCAATAGTGCCGCGATCCCGCAGCGCCGGGATACCAGGCCCATCCGAAGCCGCCGCGATACCAGCGCCCATAGTGATACGGAGCCCAGCCCCACGGATCGTAGCTGACCCAGCTCCAGCCGTAGTAGTTCACATAGTCCCAGCGCCCGTCGCGATACGGCGCCCAGTCGGCCGAGGCATTCGGCACCCACACCCACCCGTAAGGCGCATCCCAAACCCAACGCCCGTGCGCCGCCAACTCTTCCGTCCCATTAATGTCGGGGCTCGCATAGCGCGCGGTTTCGCCGAAGCGCTCAAAGGCGCGGTCGCGATCCGCGTTCCAGTGGTCCCATTCGTCCACGGGAATCGCGGCCACGGTCATGAATTCGGGATCGGAGGCCGTCCCGCGCGTCAGCATGGTCTGTCCGGCAGCCAGGCGCTCCGTTCCGCTGGGAGAAAGCAGCTCCGCTTCGCCCGCGCGGATCGTGATTTCGCTGGTGCCATCGGGGCGCACCGTCACGCGATAGACACCCGCCCGCAGCGGAATCAGCGATACGCTCGGCGTGCTGACTTCCACTTTCGCGTCTCCATCTCGTAACACGCGGAACGTCGTGGTCCCTTGCATGAGCTGCAATAGATAACGGTGATCCTGCAAATCGCCCATGCGGACTGCCGTGTTGGGCGCCAACCGAATCAAATTGGCTGCGTCAAATTGCACTTCGGCGCGCGAGCCCTCGCCCGTCGCGATGCGGTCGGCCGTCACCAGCGGAGCGTTCAGCACCGAACTGGACGGCTCGCCGGAATCGCCGCGCGTGATGCTCACCGAACCGTTCACCAGACTGACCCGCGCCACTCCGTGCTCGGCCGCATCGGAGGGGTCTTCGTCTTGCGAGACCGGCTGCTGCGCGCGCACCAGCACCGGCGCGCCCATCGCTACCATCAGCACCGCCGTCGCCATCATGAACCGTTTCATGGCATTCACCAACCAGCCCGGTATAAGCACGCGCAAAGCCAATCGCAAATTATTGATAAGAAGACCTTTTAAGGCCACACCGAGCGGTGCATTTGCACCACCTTGCTCCGAATCAGCCGCTCCCCCAAGGAATTGGGGGACCTTGCGGGGTATCGCGCGTGCAGTCGCTCTTTAAGTGGTTAACAGCAGTGTCCCCAATCACAGTAGCGTCCGGCTATAAGTCGAGCAGATTCAACTGCTTGAAAATTGCGTCTGATTTTTCTTGGGAATGTACTCGTCCGAAGGCGTGTAAAATGGGCACTTCCTCGAACAGAGTGAGGCTGAGCACCTGTAGGATTTCGTG
>SHUD01000019.1 GCA_009697505.1 Bryobacterales bacterium | reverse complement strand
AACTGCGCGAAAACGATGCGGCCGAGATGCATGCCTCAGCATGCCGCATGCTCCAGCATCGTCCCTCCACCGGCGAAAACGCCCCACAACCGTCAGCGGAAGTTGAAATCGAAAAAAGTCAAAATACCATTCATCCCACTGAGCAAACACGACTTACCCAAGGGTCAAAATGCGATAGCCGGACAGCAGTGATCCGGTATTTCGTATTCACCAATGACTAAGAACCGATTGTCGGGGGATACTGCTACTGCGCTTGGCGGCCGGGTAACAGGGATCGGTACCAACAGCCTCTTACCGGCCGTATCCACCACTTCCACGCGGTAGGCGCTGAAGTTGGCGGCATAAACACGCCCGCGGCGCTCGTCGAGCGCGATATCGGACACCGTGCCGTGAATCGGCACCACGGTTCCAAATGTCGCCGCAAAGCACACATTTAGCGAGGCCGCCAACGCTGCCATGCCGATAATATTGAAGAAGCGCCTACGCATGATTCCTCCGAACAACACCGGGCAAAACACCTGTATTCAGGTTGTAAGCCCCATCATAACGTAATATCGGGGATTTGCAGCCGAAAGTTTAGTAAGCCTAGTACTAGGAATGACTTAGTACGCCTTGGCGATCACCACGCGGCGATCGACGTCTTCGCCCGTGACCACGCATTTTCCGGGCCCGTCGTATTCATCCACCAGAGGAATACAGCGGATAGTGGCCTTGAATTCCTTGACGCGAGCGTCGCACACAGCGTCGTCTTTCATGTGAACCATCACGAACTTGCCGCCACCCTTCTCAGCGGTCACCGGCTTTAGGATTTCTTCCACCTCGCCGATGGAATTTGCCAGAACGGTATTGTCTTTGAGGCGCTTCTTGGCCGCTTCGTAGAGATCTGTCTGCATCTGGTCGAGTACAGCCGGGACGCGAGCGCCGATATCGGCCTGCGGGACCACTTCCTTCGCGCCCGTATCGCGCCGCTTCAGCACGATATTGCCGGAGGCGACATCGCGCGGACCCAGTTCGAGCACCACCGGCACGCCACGGCGTTCCCAGTGGTAGAATTTCGCGCCCGGCGTATGACCCTCGCGGTCGTCGAGCTTGGCGCCGATCTCCTTGGCGATCTTTTGTGCCACTTCCAATACACTCGCGCGCTCTTCGTCTTTACGATAGATCGGCACCAGCACCACTTTGTTCGGCGCGAGCTTCGGAGGCAGCACCAGGCCTTTGTCGTCGGAGTGGCTCATGATCAACCCGCCAATGAGCCGAGTGCTCACGCCCCAACTGGTCTGCCAGACGTAATCGAGCTGGCCTTCCTTGCTCTGGAACTGGACGTCGAAAGCTTTGCCGAAGTTCTGGCCGAGGTCATGGCTGGTGCCGGCTTGTAGCGCTAGTCCGTTCTGCATCATGGACTCGATACAGAAGCTGCGCAGCGCGCCCGCGAATTTTTCCGACTTGGTTTTCACGCCCTTGATTACGGGCACGGCCATCACGTTTTCGGAGACTTCGGCGTAGACATCCAGCATGCGCAGTACTTCTTCGAGCGCCTCTTCGTGCGTCGAGTGCGCGGTGTGGCCTTCCTGCCACAGGAACTCCGTGGTGCGCAGGAACATGCGCGTGCGCAGCTCCCAGCGCATGACGTTGGCCCACTGATTGACCAGCATGGGCAGATCGCGCCAGCTTTGAATCCACTTGCCGAAGAAGTGCCCGATGATGGTTTCCGACGTGGGCCGGATGACGTAGGGTTCCTCGAGGGTCTTGCCGCCGGCGATGGTGACCACGGCCAGTTCGGGCGAAAAGCCCTCGACGTGCTCGGCTTCCTTGTGCAGGAAACTCTGCGGGATCAGCAGCGGGAAGTACATGTTCTGGTGCCCGGTTTCCTTGAAGCGGGTGTCCAGCTCGCGCTGCAGGACTTCCCAGACGGCCCAGCCGTTGGCTTTGATGACCATGCAGCCCTTGACGATTTCGGCGGGCTCGGCCATGTCGCCTGAGAGAACCACGTCCTGATACCAGGCGGCAAAGTCCTTGGTGCGTGCGGTGATGGGAGATTCGGCCATAATTTGAAGTGTTTTTCTAGGTTACGACAGAATGGCTTCTGTTAAGCGCGCAGGCGCGCGAGCCATTCCGTAAGTTCAGACGCCAGCGGCGCTTCCACGGTCACGCGCTCGCCCGACGCAGGGCTGGTGAAGCTGATGCTGTACGCATGAAGAAAGATGCGCTCGGCCACGGGCGCGCCGTATAACTTGTCGCCAACGACGGGATGCCCGATGCTAGCCAGGTGCACGCGGATCTGGTGCGTGCGGCCGGTGCCGATGCGGACTTCGAGGTACGTCAGCTTATCGAAACGCTCGCGCACCCGGTATTCGGTGAGCGCGGAACGGCCGGTGTCCAGACGGGTGGTCATGCGAATGCGGCGCTCAGGATCGCGGGCAATCGGTGAAGTGATGCGGCCTTGTTCGTTGCGAACTTTTCCGTGCACCAGCGCGAGGTAGACTTTCTCGACGGTGCGTCCGGCGAACTGAGCCGCCAGCGCCTGATGCGCGGCGTCATGGCGCGCGACTAAGATAACGCCGCTGGTGCCTTTATCCAAGCGGTGCACGATGCCGGGACGCAGACCTCCGCCGACCTGCGACAGCGTCGCGAAGTGATGCACCAGGCGATTCACCAGCGTTCCGGATTCCGCGCCCGCGCCGGCGTGCACCACGAGTCCGGCGGGCTTGTTGAGGGCAATCACCGAGGCGTCTTCATAAAGAATCTCGATAGGCAGATCTTCGGGCGCGGCTTCGAGCGGAGGCGGATCGGCCGGTGATATTTCCACGGTTTCACCGGCCCGCAGCAAATGCGAAGCTTTCGACGGGGCGCCGTTCACCAGCACGCGGCCTTCTTTGATCCAGCTTTGCAGGCGCGAGCGGCTGACATCCTTGACGTGTTCCTGCACATAGTGATCCAGACGTTTGCCGGCATCACGCGCGTCGGTTGTGAGGGACAACATTAGGAACGTGAGAACAGGAACACCGCGACTTCGGCCGTCAGGTTGGGGAAAAGCGTTACCTGGTCGCCACCAGCCAGGAAGATCGCGCGTTCAATGCGCCAGTTCTGCTTGCGCGCCAGGGCCTCGAAGTCGAAAACGGTGAGGAAGTGGATATTGGGCGAATCGTACCAGTCGTGCGGAAACAATTCGGTTTGCGGAGCCCGCCCGGTCCATAGATGCGCCCAGCGGACGCTCCAGTGGCCGAAGTTGGGGAAGGCCACGATGCCGTGGCGTCCGATCCGCAGCATGCTCTCCAAAACCTTATGCGGGTGACGCGTTTCCTGCAATGTCTGGCTGAGGATGACATAGTCAAACGCCTGGTTGGGATAATCTTCGAGCGCGCTTTCCAGGTCGCCTTGGTACACCGAGACGCCGCGCGCAATGGCTTTCTGCACGCTGGCGCCGGACAGCTCGACGCCGCGCCCGTTGACGTTCTTGTTCTCCTTGAGCCAGGAAAGCAGCAGGCCCTCGCCGCAGCCCAGGTCCAGGACCTTGGTGCCGGGCTCGACCAACTCGCCGATGATGGCGTAGTCGCTGCGGCCGTAGACTTCACGGACGCCCACGCTTGGCCTCCTTGGACGTGCTGGCGAGGAAACCGCGCACGAGTTGGGTCTGCTCGTCGACTTCGACCAGGAACGAATCGTGCCCGTAGACCGCCGCCAGGTTTACATAAGCGACATCGCAGTTGCGGCTGCGCAGCGCGCTCACAATTTCGAGCGACTGATAGCTGGGATACAGCCAATCCGAGGTGAAGCTGATCACCAGAAAGCGCGTCGGGATATTCTCAAACAGCGACGCGAGCGACCCGTGCTGCGTCAGATCGTAGCTATCCATGGCGCGCGTGATGTAAATGTACGAGTTCGCGTCAAAGCGGTCGACGAACTTGTAGCCGCGATACTTGAGGTAGCTTTCGACCTCAAACTCGTCAGACGAGCGCAGGCGGCGGCCGAACTTTTCGCGCATGCTCTCGTCACTCATGTAGGTGATGTGGCCCACCATGCGGGCCACGGCCAGGCCTCGCGCCGGAGGCTTGTGATCGTAATATTCGCCGCCGCGCCAATCCGGATCGGCCATGATGGCTTGCCGTCCGACTTCGTTGAACGCGATCTGCTGCGCGCTGTGCCGCGCGGTTGTTGCGATGGGCAGGGTTGCCAACACGTGATCCGGATACGCCACCGCCCATTCGAGCGCCTGCATGCCGCCCATGGAACCGCCCGCCACGGCCAGGAGCCTCGCGATGCCCAGATGGTCGATCAGCATCTTCTGCAGCCGGACCATGTCGGCGATGGTGACCGCGGGAAACGCCATGGCCCAGGGGCAACCGGTCGCCGGATTGATGGAGCCGGGACCTGTAGTCCCCCGGCATCCGCCGAGCACATTGGCACAGATGACGAAATACTGATCGGTGTCAAAACCCTTGCCCGGGCCGATCATGTTCGACCACCAGCCGCCCTCGCCGGCGGCATGGGCGTCGCCGGAAAAAGCGTGCAGGACCAGAATCGCGTTGCTTTTGTCCGCGTTCAGCGTGCCGTAGGTTTCATAGGCGCAATCGACGGGAGCAAGCGTGGTTCCGCAGTCCAGATCCAGCTTGTCGAATGTGACTGTGGCGGCCTCGGTGATCATCGAACGGGGATGCCTCTAGTGTACAGGGTGAATGAGCCAGAGCATTGGCTAGAATCAGGGCATGAAATACAGTTTGGTCCGAAAGGCTGGCGGTGACTTATCAGCCAAACGAGATTGCAGAGTGCCTTACTGTGATCCGGGCGGGCGGTGCTGTAGACACAGGGACCGCCTCGCGGAATTGCCTCAGGCGGTCGCCGTGGCGATGCTCTGCGCAGGCGACGATACCGTCGGTGTGGGTGCCATCAAGCAGCCGCGGCAAGGCTATGCAAGGGGCATCGCAGGAGCCGATAAGAGCGGTTTTGCATTTGACCCACAAATGAATGAGCTCGGATATGTCGCTGTCTTGGCCGCTCATCGAGGAGGTCGCTCCGGCCAAATCATGAATTCGCTCTTGGAACGCTTCAACATTTCGCTGTGGGCGACAACCTCCGACGAACTCATGAAGCATTCCCTACGTAATCGTGGATTCTTACAAAAAGGCAACGAATGGCTTAATGCGAAAGGCAAGAAGCTCTCCCTTTGGCTAAGATACTCAAAGTAACATCTGTCACGAGGCCCCTGCTGCTGCATCCCCCACCTCCTCTGTGGTCAAATAAGAATTGCCCCCGGATCTGGAGGAGACAGCCGATTGAACCCCGCAGTCCTCGCCTTGGAAGACGGCACCGTCTTCGAAGGCAGTAGTTTTGGTGCGCCTGTTGAACGGACGGGCGAAGTGGTATTTAATACAGCGATTACGGGGTACCAGGAAGTTTTCACCGATCCTTCTTATTCCGGCCAGATCGTCGTCCTCACCTACCCGCAGATCGGCAACTACGGCGCCAACGAAGGCGATAATGAGGCCGCAAGGCCGCACATCGAGGGGCTGGTGGTGCGCGAATTCTCGCCGCTTTCCAGCAACTGGCGCGCTGACGAAACCGCGCAGGAATTCCTGACCAAGAACGGCGTACCGGTGATCTCTGAGATCGACACACGAGGGCTGGTGCGCCTTCTGCGCTCGCGCGGCGTGATGCGCGGCGTGCTCTCGGCAAACGGCAAGGCCGATGCGAAAGAACTGGTCGAGCGCGCACGGCAGTCGCCTTCAATGGCGGGCTTAGACCTCGCGACACGTGTTTCCACACCCAAGAGCTACCAGTGGGACGCCAGCGTGATTCGCTGCTCGCCGTCGGATCTGGAAGGCCCCGCGTCGCCCATCCGGCATCACGTGGTCGCCTACGATTTCGGAATCAAGCGCAACATTCTGCGACGGCTGGTGCACTCCGGCTGCCGCGTGACGGTGGTTCCCGCGAATACATCCGCTGCCGATGTGCTGGCACTCAAGCCCGACGGTGTGTTCCTGTCCAACGGGCCGGGCGATCCGGAGCCGCTGACGTCGCAGGCCGCGGAAGTCCGCAAGCTGATCGGCAAGAAGCCAGTCTTCGGCATCTGCCTGGGACATCAGGTGCTGGGTCTGGCGCTGGGCGGCAAGACTTATAAATTAAAATTCGGGCATCGCGGATCGAACCACCCGGTGATCAACAAAGTGACCAACCGGGTCGAGATCACGTCGCATAATCACGGTTTCGCCGTGGATCCCGATTCGCTCAACGTCAACGAACTCGAAATCACGCACTTGAATTTGAACGACGATACGCTCGAAGGATTCCGCCACCGCAACTACCCCGTGTTTTGCGTGCAATATCACCCGGAAGCCGCGCCGGGACCGCATGATTCGCACTATCTGTTCGGCGATTTTGTGAAACTGATGGACGAGGCGGGTACGCACTAGACTATGCCGCGCCGCAACGACCTCCATCGCATCATGATCGTGGGCAGCGGCCCGATTATCATCGGACAGGCCTGCGAGTTCGACTATTCGGGCGCGCAAGCTTGCAAAGCGCTGCGCGGCGACGGCTACGAAGTGGTGCTGATCAATTCGAATCCGGCCACGATCATGACGGATCCGGATCTGGCCGACCGGACCTACGTGGAGCCGCTCAGTGTCGAATACGCCGAGGAGGTGATTCGCCGCGAGCGGCCCGATGCGCTGCTTTCGACAGTCGGCGGGCAGACCGGTCTCAATCTCGCCGTGGCCCTGGCCGAGGCGGGCGTGCTCGACAAGTACGGAGTGGAGCTGATCGGCGCCAAGATCGATTCCATCAAGAAGGCTGAAGACCGTCTGCTGTTCAAGGACGCGATGAAGAAGATCGGCCTGGATCTGCCGCAATCGCAACTGGTCAACTCCGTCGACAAGGGCTTGGAATTCGCCGCGCGCATCGGTTACCCGGTCATCCTGCGGCCCAGTTTCACCATGGGCGGTACCGGCGGGGGCATCGCCTATAACCGTGAAGAAGCGGAAGAGATTTTGGAGCGCGGCATCGATCTGTCGCCGGTCCACGAAGTTCTGATCGAGGAAAACGTTCTCGGCTGGAAGGAATTCGAGCTCGAAGTGATGCGCGATCAGGCCGACAACGCCATCATCGTGTGCTCGATTGAAAACTTCGATCCCATGGGCGTGCATACCGGCGATTCCATCACGGTCGCACCAGCACAGACGCTCACGGATCGCGAGTATCAGATGATGCGCGACGCAGCGCTGGCCTGCCTGCGTGAGATCGGCGTGGATACCGGCGGATCGAACGTGCAGTTCGCCATTGATCCCAAGAGCGGACGCATGGTAATCGTCGAGATGAATCCGCGCGTGTCACGCAGTTCCGCGCTGGCGTCGAAGGCCACCGGCTTCCCGATAGCTAAGATCGCCGCGAAACTTGCCGTCGGCTACCGGCTCGACGAGATCAAGAACGACATCACGCGCCTGACGCCGGCCTGTTTTGAACCCACCATTGATTACGTGGTGGTCAAGATTCCGCGCTGGCAGTTCGAGAAATTCCCCGGGGCCGAGCCCGTGCTGGGCACGCAGATGAAGAGCGTGGGCGAGGTGATGGCCATCGGCCGTACGTTCAAACAAGCCCTGGGCAAAGGCATGCGCAGCCTGGAAACCGGCAAGGCCGATGGCGCCGTCAAGTATCAGGAAGACTTGATCGAGGCCCGCCTGATTACGCCCAATCCGGACCGCCTCGGCTACATCCGCTTCGCGTTCGAAAAAGGTTACACCGAGCAGCAGGTGCACGAGATGACCGCAGTCGATCCGTGGTTCCTGCGCCACGTGCGCGAGATGGTGGACCTCGAAAAGAGCGTGTCGGCTACGTCGCTCTCATCGGCGACTCGCGAGCAGATTCTGCAAGCCAAGCGCGACGGTATCTCCGACAATTTCCTGGCCCGCGCCTGGCAGGTGCCTCCGCTCGATGTACGTGCGAAGCGCATATCCCTGGGCGTCAAAGCGGTGTTCAATCGCGTGGATACCTGCGCGGCCGAGTTTGAAAGCTTCACGCCGTATCTGTACTCCAGCTACGAATCCGAGTGCGAGGCGAACGTTTCCACACGCAAGAAGGTCATGATTCTGGGCAGCGGGCCCAATCGCATTGGGCAGGGCATCGAGTTCGATTACTGCTGCTGCCACGCGTCTTTCGCGCTGCAGGAGTTCGGCGTCGAGTCGATCATGGTCAACTGCAACCCGGAGACCGTTTCGACCGACTACGACACCAGCGACCGCCTCTACTTCGAGCCTCTCACGCTCGAGGAAGTCCTCAACATCTGCGACACCGAGAAGCCGGATGGCGTCATCGTGCAGTTCGGCGGCCAGACGCCGCTGACGCTGGCGCTGCCGCTGAAGGCCGCGGGCATTCCGATCATTGGCACCGACCCCTCCAACATCGATCTGGCGGAGGATCGCAAGCTGTTCGGCAAGCTTTTGGACGACCTGAAAATTCCGTCGCCTGCCAATGGCACCGCCACGAGCCCGGAAGAGGCCTGCGCGGTGGCGCGCTCTCTCGGCTTCCCGGTTCTGGTGCGCCCCAGCTACGTGCTGGGCGGGCGCGCCATGGTGATCGCCTACGACGAAGAAACAGTCCGCCGCTACATGCACGAGGCGGTAAGCTTCTCCCAGAGCCGCCCGGTGCTGATCGACCGGTTCCTGGAAGACGCAACCGAAGTCGACGTGGACGCCATCGCCGACGCAACAGGAGCGGTGCTGATCGCCGGCATCATGGAGCACATCGAGGAAGCGGGCGTGCATTCGGGCGACTCCAGTTGCGTGCTGCCGCCGACTTCGCTTTCCGAAGAAACACTGGCCACGATTCGCAGCTATACAGACAAGCTGGCGCGCGCGCTCAAAGTCATCGGCTTGATGAACGTCCAGTACGCGGTGAAGAACGGCACAGTCTATGTCCTCGAAGTGAATCCACGCGCCTCGCGCACCGTGCCCTACGTCAGCAAAGCCACCGGCGTGGCGATTCCCAGGATTGCAGTAGGAGTGATGCTCGGCAAGACCATTGCCGATTTCACCGATGCCAAGGGCGTGCTCAGCGTGCCGCAGTACTTCGTGAAGTCGCCGGTGTTCCCATTCAACAAGTTCCCGGGCGTCGACCCAACACTTGGCCCTGAAATGCGCTCTACCGGCGAAGTGATGGGCATCGGCGAAAATTTCGGCGAAGCGTTTGCCAAAGCGCAATTGAGCGCGGGTACGCCCCTGCCGGATAAGGGCCGCGTGTTTATCAGCGTGAACGATCGCGACAAACCAATCGCGGTTGCACTGGCCAAGCGTTTTCAGGATCTGGGATTCGAGGTTACGGCCACCCGAGGCACTGCGGAAGCGATCCGGGCGGGAGGCGTGCCGGTCAAGACCGTATTCAAAGTCAACGAAGGGCGCCCCAATGCCGTGGATTTATTAAAAGCCGGTTCGCTCGATCTGATCATCTACACCGGAACCAGCGGCGCGCATGCGTTTGTCGATGAGAAAGCCATCCGCAAGCATGCCGTGACCTATCGCGTTCCTTGCATCACCACGATGAGCGGGGCGCGCGCGTCGGTCGAAGCCATCGTCTCGCGCCGCCGCGATCCGGTGCGAGTATGGAGCCTGCAGGAAATTCACGGCGCCAAGATCGCGGCAAAATCTTCCTGAGGCAACGCGCGAAAGCAAAAAGGAGCTACTGTGAAGGGCATCGTACTCGCGGGCGGCACCGGAAGCCGGCTCTTTCCGCTCACCAAAATCACTAACAAGCATCTGCTGCCGATCTACGACAATCCGATGATCTATTACCCGATCCAAACTTTAGTGGATGCGGGCATCCATGACATTTTGTTGGTCACCGGCGGCCGCAATTCGGGAGACTTCCTGCGCCTGCTCGCCAACGGCAAAGAATTCGGACTGAAGCATCTGAACTACGCCTACCAAGAAGGCGAGGGCGGCATCGCGGACGCGCTGGCTCTCGCGGAACACTTCGCCGACGGAGACAAGATCTGCGTGATCCTCGGCGACAACATTCTGGAAAAACCCGTCGCCGATGCCGCGCGGGCATTCGAGAAGCAGGAGCGCGGCGCGCGCATTCTGCTCAAAGAAGTGCCCGACGCCGAGCGCTTCGGCGTGGCCGAGATGGACGGGGACCGCATCGTGAGCATCGAGGAAAAACCCAAGAAGCCCAAATCAAATTACGCCGTCACGGGCATCTATATGTATGACGGCACGGTGTTCGACAAGGTCAAGGAACTGGTTCCCAGCGGGCGCGGGGAACTGGAAATCACCGACGTCAACAATGCCTACATCCGCGAAGGCACCATGACGTATTCGTTCGTCGACGGCTGGTGGACCGACGCGGGCACTTTCGAATCGCTCCTGCGCGCGACCAATCTGGTGGCGCAATCGGCAACGCCGGAGCAGCGCGCCAAAGCCGCTGAAGATTAGACTCGTTCACGGCCGCGTAAATTTGACGCCGTTCTTGATCATCTCCTCGTAACGGCCGGTGTCGATGTTGTTCTCCGCGCACACGTATTCACCCAGGTGCGTGCCTTCCCGCAGCATCATGCTGGACTCAATGACCCACGGCTTGGTGAATACCTTGGGATCTTCGATGATCGCCGTGTAGTTGATCCGGTCCTTGCTAATGCGCGTGTATTTCTCGGTGATGTGCATCGCGTCGCTGTGGAAGGTTCCCGTGCCGCCGCCGAGCCAGGTCTTGTCGTTGAAGTTGGTGACGTCCACCACCAGTGTGTCGCCTTCCCAATGGCCCACGGAATCTCCCATGTAGCTGGGTTCCACGTCATCACGGTGCTTGGCGTTCAGAGGAATTACGCGGAAGACCGCCATGTACTCATAAAGCATCACGACCTGCTGCGGGGTCTGGATGATTTGTATCGGGAATAAGCCGAGCGTATTGGCCCGCGGAAGACCCGGCGGCAGACAGCGCGCGGTCGGGTCGTCGATGCCGCGCATTTTGTAGGATTCCATGACCTTCTTGGCCGCCGCTTCCTGATACGGAGGGCCGTCACCCACGCGATCGTTGGAGGACGGAAGCGCGGGTGCACTGGGGTCTTTGCCGGAGCCGCCCACGCCGACTCCGCGATTGGCTTCCTCCCAACTTCCGGCAGTCGTGCTACCGCCCTGCCAGACACCGGTCAAATCGGGTTTGCCGCCCATGCGGGGAACAGAGGATGTACGACCGCTCTGCGCCACCAGCAATGCGGGAACAACAAGGAGAACAAAGACGCGCATCATTTTGTCTCCACCGGCGGAACGTTTCCGCCATCACCGGTACCCGCTGGCGGCCCGAAGAACATCTTCTTCCCGTCGCCAAGTGTGACTTCACGGGAGTGCGCCCAATTTCCGCCGTCCCTGGCTCGCCAGCCGTACACGGTGATCGTGTCTCCCGGCTTCATCGTGACGTCGCGCTTCCAGCCGTTGCGGTATAGCACGGTGGGAGGATAGCCTTCAAATTTCCAGTTCGCCAAGTTGCCTTGCGCGTCTTTGACGTCGACATAAAAATGGCTGTGCGGATTGGTCCACTCGATCTTGGTGATGACACCCTTGAGGGTCACGGGCTTGTCCGCGTCGTACTCCGCGCCAAACGAATGGTGCGCGGCGAGCGGCAACGCGGCCAACAGCAGTGCCAGGATCGCTTTCATCGTGCTCCTCCCCCGCTATGAATTTTACGCTACGCTGCCGGGTGTCTGGGCCGGGCGTCTGGGCCACGTGGGCGCAGGCGCTGACTCCGGGCGCCAGCACGGATCTCTTCAATATCGAAAAAGTCGCCGCGGACGTGTACTTCACCGTCTCCAAGCCCACCATGCTCCTGAATTGCAACGCGGCGATCTTCGTAAACTCGCGCGACGTGACCGTGGTGGATGCGCACTCCAAACCCTCCACTTCCGCCGCCCTCCTCGCGCAAATTAAGAAGGACATCACGCCCAAGCCGGTGCGCTACCTGGTGGACACGCATTTCTACTGGGATCACGCGCAAGGCAACGCAGCCTATCGCGCGGCCGGAGCCAAAGTCGTGGCGAGTAAAGCCACTCGCGATCTGCTGGCGCAAAACACGGGGCAGCGACTCCACTCCTCGCTCGATCCCACGACCGGCTGGATAAGATCTGCTCGCAACGCCAGCCTCCCGCCAGCGCCCCCGCGTAAGCTGGAGGTATGCAACAGCCCACCTTTGATCCCGGCTTAACGCAGCAGTACACCGGAGTCCTGCGACGCAGCATCAATAAGGACGGCACGTTCAACGTATACCGGCGCGGCGGAAGCTGGCGGCATGTGCATCCCTATTTGCACCTGCTCAACATGAGCTGGCCCAAGTTCTTCACGCTGGTCATGGTTGCTTACCTGACGGTGAATGTCTTATTCGCGCTGGTGTTCTTCGCGCTCGGACCCGGCCATCTCAAAGGCGCCGATGCGCCCACGGAAACAGGGCGCTTTCTCAACGATTTCTTTTTCAGCACGCACACGCTGACCACCGTCGGCTACGGCAACATCACGCCGGCGACGGTGGCGGCCAACGTCGTGACTTCGCTCGAAGCCATCGCGGGCTTGATGGCCATCGCGCTGGGAACCGGCCTGCTGTTCGGGCGCTTCTCGCGCCCGTCGGTGAAGATTGCCTTCAGCGAACGCGCGCTCATCGCGCCCTACCAGGACCGCAGCAGCCTGCAAGTGCGCGTCGTGAACCTGCGGCCCAATCTACTGATGGAACTCCATGCGAACCTGATGTTGATGACGGTGGAAGGAACCGGCGAGGACCGCAAGCGGCACTACGCCGAGCTCAAGCTGGAGCGCAACGCCATCTATTTTCTTCCGCTGACATGGACCGTGGTCCATCCCATCGATGAGAGCAGTCCGTTGTTGAACAAGTCGGCGCAGGACCTGGAACGCCAACAAGCCGAGTTCGTCGTGCTGCTCAAAGGCTTTGACGACACCTTCAGCCAGACGGTGCACGCGCGCTATTCCTATCGCTATGACGAGATCGCCTGGCAGGCAAAATTCCAACCCGCGTTTGAAATCGACCCAGACGGGAACATGGTACTCGACCTGGATCGCGTGGGAAGTCACGCGCTGTTAACCGAGTAACTATTCCTCGATGATTTCACTTTTCCATTCGACGGTGATGCCGCGCTTGACGCTTTCCGAGACCGGACAGCGATCGCCGTGGAACTGCAGCGCCCGCTCCGCCGCATCGCGCTTTTCCTTGGGAACCTTGATGCGGTAGCTGACCGTGACATGGGTGAGCAGTAGCTTGCCATCCACGTCTTCGAGAATACCTTCCGTGTGCGCTTCGAGCTTTTCCGGATCGGCGCGCAGGCCGCGGCCTTCGAGCGCGCTGCCGATGGTTCCCGTCATGCAACCACCGATCGCCGCCACCAGATAATCGAGGGTCGAGGGCATCGGCTCATCCGGCGATACCTTGAAGAACTCCGCGATGCCTCCGTGCACGCCCATGCGCGTGATCTCGGGCCAGCCTTCGATCTGGATGCGCTTGATCTTGTTGTTGCCGGGTTCCTTGTGAACCTTGACCTTTGAAACGTGCACTGGTTTTCCCATGGTCTCCTTGACGCTCACCCGGGCCGTTGAAATTCACTCACGCGGAATGGCTCCAGTTGGTCCATGGCTTCTTCGGGCAGGTTCACATTCCACTTGAAGTAGCGCGCCGTAATCTTCTCCGGAGTGAAATCCATAATCGTGAAGCCGTTTTCCTCTATGGCCTTCTGCCTCTCGTCCATCTCGAGTCGCTGCGCTGGCAGCG
Organism: Bryobacterales bacterium; assembly: GCA_009697505.1. GTDB lineage: Bacteria > Acidobacteriota > Terriglobia > Bryobacterales > Bryobacteraceae > Palsa-187. The sequence goes on along the minus strand of SHUD01000019.1, from coordinate 28,481 downwards.
CCGGCGTTCCGCGCAACGTCGAGGGCCAGCCATCGCGCGCCGTTCCGACTGGTCCGGACAAAATGCTCACGACCGGATTCGATCTCAGGTCTGCGTTCCCTGTGCGCAGAATGCGCCCCTCGCCAATCGCATGCAGGTCTCCGCTGATAAACAGCGGCACGCGGCCGTGCATTTCGGAACTGGCCTTGAGAATGCGATCGTGCTGCGCGGCCCAACCCGGCTGCCAGTACGGTTTCGGCTTGGCGACACCGAGCTTGCCGCGGTCATCCAGCATGTCTGGATACCACTCGCCCCACTTACCGGCGCTCCATCCGGGCGGTGTCGAAGGCACATTCACCACATGCGCCACGCCGGGCGCGGCCATGCGATCCTTCAGCCACTGCTCGGCTTCCGGCGCGACGAAGACACCTCCGGGTCCGCCGAGGGTCATGAACCGCCGGCAGTCGTAGAGAAGGACCTCGGCCAACTGGCCCCAGCGTAGCGTGCCATAGGCTTCCGCTGATCCGGGTGGGCGGTCGAGAGCGGAGGAACCGGGCAATCCAGCCGGGCGAGTCACGTCCGGTAAAAACTCGGGATAGTACATCCGCCGCGCCGTCCGCCCCAATTGCAGATTGAAATCTTCCGGAGGAAAGGTGATCAGTTGATCGTCGGCCTCGTCGTTTTCGAAGTAATCGTGGTCGTCGGTCAGGAAGAACACGGGCACTTCCCGAAACGCCGTGCCATAAAGATCCGCGATCTGCGGACCCGCCGCCCGCAGCAACACGGGTTCGTTGGGGCTGCCGAGTACCGGCAGGCGGCGGTCAAATTCACCCGCATACGCGATCGCGGCTGGTGTTGCCGCCATGCGGCTGGCAATTTTCCGGCGCAGGTCCCAGTACACGTGATCGCCATTGGCGATGACCGCGTCCGGCCGGAACGACAGCGCCCGCGCCAACAGCCGCCGCCTCCGGGCCAGCGACAGAAACCGTAAGGAGCCATCCGGCGTCAGCAGCGCATCGTGACCGCCCGCACATGTGTAAATCAGCACGCGGAATCGTGAGACTTGCTCGGAGGGATCCGGCAGCGTCTGCAAGCTCCAGGGCGCGCACAGCGGCTTGCGTGCCGCGTCGATCAATTGCAGTTGGTGAGGCCGCCCGGCTTCCAGGCCCGCGGCATCGAACTGCCAGAACCGGCCCGCGCTATCGGTCTTGGTCCCCAGGAAAGACCGCTTCCCTACGCGGAGGACCGGCGCCTTAGCGAGCGCCGTCTGGAACGAGGCCTTGAGGAGAATGCGCTGATGACTGGCGGTCGCAAGCAGGTGAGCGACCGGCCCGGATTCCCAAGCGGCCTGCAGGTTGCGGGCGGCCAGGACTCCAGCGGCTCCTTGTACAAGAAAATCCCGGCGTCGCATCCTGCTGCCATCCTAGCATTATGTTTCTGGTATTCCCCGCCGTAATACCCGCAAATTGATTCTCATCCAGTAGAGTTAGGTCCGATAAGCACTGAGGGTACATGCGAAATACCAAGATTGTCGTCACGCTGGGTCCGGCTTCGCGGTCGCCGGAGATGGTGCAGGCGTTGTTTGCCGCCGGCGCGGACGTCTTCCGGATCAACACCTCCCACGGGAGCTACGACGCGCACCGGGCCGCGATCGGTCTGGTACGCACTTTGTCCAAACGGAGGCGGCCGCACGCCCGGCATATTGCTCGACCTGCAAGGTCCGAAGATGCGCCTGGGTAAGTTCGCGGGCGGCGAAGCCACGCTGGCCGATGGCGCGCGATTCACCATCACCGTGGAGCCCATGTTGGGTAACGCGAACGTAGCCTCCACCACCTACCCGGCTTTAGCCAAAGATGTCGTGGCGGGTAACCGTGTGTTGCTGGCCGACGGCAGCGTGGAACTGCGGGTCCTGGAAACCAACAGCACCAAGGCGCTGTTTGAGGTGGTGTCGGGCGGCGTGATCCGTGACAACCAAGGCATCAACCTGCCCGGCGTGCGCGTGAGTCTGCCTTCCATGACGGAAAAAGATTGCGCGGATCTGGAGTTCGGCGTCTCGCAGAACGTGGACATGGTGGCGCTCTCGTTCGTGCGGACGGGTGCGGACGTGGATGCTCTGCGCCAGCGCCTGAAAGCTCTCGGCTCGCGCATTCCCATCGTGGCCAAGATCGAAAAGCCGGAGGCGCTGGATAACCTGGACGAAATTCTCGAAGCCGCCGACGGCGTCATGGTGGCGCGCGGCGATCTGGGCGTGGAACTGGCGTTGACGCGGGTGCCCGGCGCGCAGAAAACCATCATCGAACGCGCGCGGTTCCGCGGCAAGTTCGTGATCACGGCAACGCAGATGCTCGAGTCGATGATCGAGAAACCCACGCCCACCCGCGCGGAAGTCAACGACGTCGCCAATGCCATCTTCGACGGTACTGACGCGGTCATGCTTTCCGCGGAGACCGCCAGCGGACAGCATCCCCTGGAAGCCGTGCGCATGATGGCGGCGATTGCCAGTGAAGCAGAATCGTTCCTGGGCCAACGGGCCTTTCCCGAACCGCCGCTTGGTGACCACCCAACGCACGCCGGAATTATCGCCGAGGCGGCGTATCACTCCGGCCTGTCGGCAAGCGTGAAGGCCATCGCGGTGTTCACGGCATCGGGGGAAACCGTCCGTCTCATCGCGCGCTTCCGGCCCCGCGTGCCGATCTTTGCTTTCTGTGAAACCGTGGTGTCGTCGCGGGAGCTAGCGGTGATCTACGGCGCTCACCCGGTGGTACCGGTCAGAGTAAACTCTATCGAGGAGATGATGGAGGTCTGCGATCTCAAGATGCTGGGTGAGGCGTGGGCAAACGTCAGAGAAAGCGTAATCCTGGTGGCCGGCTCACACATCGGGTTTCCAGGCGGCGCCAACCTGATCAAGCTGCACCATGTCGGCAAGGCCGGATCGCAGGAATCGATGGAGTAGGAATCAAGTGCGCGGCCGGTAGGCCACACAGTCAATCGCCACGCGCATATCGGGCTGGATAAACTTGGCCTCCACGGTGGTGCGCGCGGGCTTGATGGCGCCGAAAAACTCGCTGTAAATCTCGTTCATCCGCGGAAACTCGCTGGCATCGCGCAGGAACACGGAACACTTCACCACATCTTCGAAACTTGCCCCACAGTCCTGCAAGATCTTACCCAAGTTGAGCAGGGTCTGGCGGGTCTGCTGTTGGATGTCGCCGAAGACGTAGCGGTCCGTGTCGTCGACAGGCCCCATTCCGCTGACAAAGATAAAATCGCCGGCACGGACCGCCGAAGAATATGGCCCGCGCGGCGTGGGCGCACCCTGATGCAGGACGCGCTCGATCATCAGTCCGTCTTCTTGCGGCGCGGCGGACGGCGTTGCGCGCCGCCACCACCGGCGGGCTTGGAAGTGCGCTTACGAGCCGGAGCGCGTTTGGGCTTGGCCGGCGGCGGATTGGGTTCGAAGATGGTCGGCTGGCCTTCCACGTAGGGCTGGGGCTCGTCTTCTTCAATCTCTTCTTCGGCGGCGGCTTCGGGCTCGGGCCGTGGCGGCTCGGCCGGCGGGTAAAATTCAGCGCCCAGGTATGCCAGTACCGTGCCTTGCTCTTCGTTGGGTTCCAGCCGCACGACGGTTTTGTCCTGCGCGTAGTTCAGGAACTCGGTGAACTGCTGGAAGCCATAGGCGGCCATATCGAACCTGGGTTGTTCCGCTGCAAACCAGCCGGCCAGATCCTCCACCGGGCAGCCGTTTTCGATTTCCAGGCGGTGATTTTCGAGCACGTCGCGAAGTGGCGGCAACAGGTCTTCATGTTTGAGATTGGGTTGTTGCGCGGCAGCCGAGCCTTTGCGCTCGATGATGTAGCGCCCGCCGGTGCCGGAAACATTCACGAGTTCGGCGCGCTTCAACTTCTCGACGAAATCGGAGAAGCTGGAGCCGCCGTAGGCGCGCTCGTTAAACGCGGAATCCAGTTGCAGCATGGTGGATTTGAGCAAACCGAGCTGCGGCTGCACACCGCGGCGCTCGAGTACTTGCAGGGCGCGTTCCACCAGCGGCATGGCTTGATTGAGGTCCAGCGGAGCGGGACGCTCGCGGCGGCCACCGCCGCCCCCGCGTTCCCCGCGTTCCGGACGTTCTCCGCGTTCTCCCCGTTCCGGACGCTCACCACGGGGACGCTGCTGGAGCACGGCGCGCGATTCCACGGCCAGCACAGTGGCCGGCACAGCGACATCGGAGAGCAGCGATTCAAAGCTGATGAACTCGTGACAATTCTGCTGCAGAATGGTCGAGGTGAACGCCTTGCCGCCCACCACGAATACGGTCTTGCCGTATTCCTTCAGCTTGTTGACCAGTGGAATAAAATCGCTGTCTCCGCTGACGATGGCAAACGCATTGACATGCGTGTGCGTGAAAGCCATTTCCAGCGCATCCAGCGCCAGGTTGATATCGGCGCCATTCTTATCGCCGCGCGGCGAGGGAATCCGCTGCACCATCTGCACGGCGCTTTCCGCCATCTGCCGGGTGGCGCCGTCCTGGCGTCCCCAGTTGGCGTAGGCGAATTTGGCGACGATGTCGCCGCGCTCCTTGAGCGCATCGAGCGCCAGCGAAACGTCAAATTCGCGCCGCAGGGTGGACTTCAGTCCGATCTCGATGTTGTCGTAATCGACGAACACCGCGATATTCAATTTTTCTTGCATGTCTTTCCTTTATTCGCGCACAACGCTAACGCTGTGCGCTCGTTCCTGGCGGCTTCAAGCCGCCTGCTTCACTTTGTCGCGGATGAATTCCACAATGCCCTGGAGCGGTGCGCCGGGTTGAAATACGGCGGCCACTCCCTGGCGCTTGAGATCGAGGGCATCCTCATCCGGAATGATGCCTCCCACGATGACCAGTACATCGGTCATCCCTTTCTGCTTCAGCAGTTCTATCACGCGGGGCACGATGGCGTTATGCGCGCCGGAAAGGATCGACAGGCCAATGACCTGAACATCCTCTTCGAGCGCCGCATTGACGATCATCTCTGGCGTCTGGCGGAGTCCGGTGTAGACCACCTCCATGCCAGCATCCCGCAGCGCCCGGGCGATTACCTTGGCGCCGCGATCATGTCCGTCCAAGCCGGGTTTTGCAACCAGGACACGGATTCGAAAATCCATACGATAGGGAACGATCTGGAACGCGCCGCAACGCCACACAGGGGCAAGGCGGTGCATCCGACTACAGTATAGAACGGATTGGGGCGCGCCGCTCGCCGTGGCCCTCGGATGCGCCATCTGATACAGTGATGGGAAGTTTGATACTTCCCCCAGCCCCAAGGAGGCTAGCGTATGAAATTGTTTCCTGCTTCAGGATCACGAGCGTTGCTGTGGACCGCCGCTCTGCTCGGCGCGCTCTCCGGCACGGCAGCCGCGCAGACCCAGCCCAAGCATCTCAACCCGGTGATCGAAAAACTTGCCGCGGGCAAGCCCTTCATCGGCTTTCAAACCGGATCTCTGTCGCTGGAGGAGGCGCGCACCATGGCCCGCTCCGATATCGATTACGTGTACCTGGAGATGGAACACGGTCCGATGGATTTTCAGGGCCTGCATCATTTTGCGATCGGCATGATTGACCGAGCCCTGGCCGCCAAGAAAGGCAACTCCCAGCCCAACGTGGCGCTGTTTGCGCGCTTCGCGCCGTCGGGAGCCGAAGGCGGCGGCTGGGTGGTCAAGCAGGCGCTCGACCTGGGCCTGATGGGCGTGATTTTTAATGACGTCGACAACGCCGACCAAGCTTCGCGCGCCGTCGCCAGCATGCGCTATCCGCAGTTGAAAACGTCCAAGTATCAGATGCCCCTGGGAACGCGGGGGCATGCGCCTGGTTACGCACTGTGGGTGTGGGGCATCGGGCTTGAAGAGTACGACCGCCGCGCCGACGTTTGGCCGCTCAATCCCGATGGGGACCTGATGGCGATCGTCATGATCGAATCCGCCGAAGGGTTGAAGAATGTCGACTCGATCGCGGCTACGCCGGGCGTGGGCGCGCTGTTCCTGGGCCAGGGATCGGATCTTTCGCGCAATCTAGGCGTCCCGCAAAATTCGCCCGAGGTGGAGCAGGGCTTCCAAACAATCTTGCGAGCCTGCAAGGCGCATAACGTAGCCTGCGGCATCACGGCCACCAGCGGGGCCGCCGTCACGCGGCGCCTCAACGAAGGCTGGAAGATGATCCGGACGACGCCCGCCGCGCTGCAGCAGTACCGGGCGACGAACCCGGCCCGTTAGAACGCAACAGCATCCGCTTGGGTGAAAGGAGTCCTCATGAAACTGCGCATTGGAATACCGGTCTTGATTGGTCTCGCGCTAGCAGGAAGCCTGTGGCTGTACGCGCAGGTCAAAGACTTCCAGCCCGTCACCGAAGCGATGCTGCGCAATCCGGCGCCGGGCGATTGGATCACGTGGAGGCGCACGGATAACGGCTGGGGCTACAGCCCGCTGGATCAGATCAAGCGCGACAACGTGCAGCGATTGCAACTGGCGTGGTCGTGGGCCATGGAAGATGGCGCGCAGGAACCCACGCCTTTAGTGCACGACGGCGTCATGTACTTGCCCAACCCTCACGGGACAATTCAGGCTCTGGACGCGGCGACGGGGGATCTCATCTGGGAATACCGCCCGAAAGCGCGGGAAGTGGCAGCCCCGGCCGGCAGCGTCATCGGAGGGGTGCAACGCAATATCGCGATCTTCGGCGACAGGATTTTCGCCACCACCAACGACGCGCATATCATCGCCATCGAGGCGCGCACCGGCAAGTTGGTGTGGGATACCACGGTGGCTGATTCCAAGGTGGGCTACGGATTTACGTCGGGGCCGATCGTGGCGCGCGGAAAAGTTATCGCCGGCATCGGTGGCTGCAACCGGTACAAGGAAGACGTCTGCTTTATCACCGGTCACGACGCCGCCACCGGCAAGCAGTTGTGGCAGACTTCGACCATCGCGCGTCCGGGCGAGCCAGGGGGCGAGAGCTGGGGCGACCTGCCGCTGCGTTTCCGCGCGGGCGGCGATGCGTGGATTCCCGGCAGCTACGATCCGGAAACTAATCTCGTCTATTGGGCGACGGCGCAGGCCAAGCCGTGGGCGCGCGCCGTGCGCGGCACCGAGGGCGACGCGCTGTATACCAACTCGACGCTGGCGCTCAATCCCGACACCGGAAAAATGCAGTGGTATTATCAACACCTGCATGCCGAGACGCATGACATGGACGAAGTCTTCGAGAGCGTGCTGATCGACCTCAACGGCCGCAAATCGCTGTTCAAGATGGGCAAGCTGGGCATCCTGTGGCAGCTCGACCGTATCAACGGGACTTTCGTGCATGCCACGGACATTGGCTACCAGAACTTAGTCGAGGTAGGGCCGGAATCGGGCAAGGTCACTTACCGGCCGGAGAAGATTCCGAAGATCGGCGTGGAAGTCGACATGTGCCCGAGTACGGCGGGGCTCAAGGATTGGCGCGCGATGGCGTTCAGCCCGCAAACCACTGCCTTGTACATCCCCATCGAGCTCACCTGCGAGCGGGCCACCTTCAACGCGGTGCAAAAAGAAATCGGCAAGGGCGGTAACGGCCCGGTGCGGCGCGTCGATTACAAGCATCCGGCCGGCGGCGGCAATTTGGGCGAGTTCCTGGCGCTCGACCTCAAATCGGGCAAAGTCCTGTGGCGCCACCGCGTGCCGACTCCCATGAATACGGCCGCGCTCACCACGGCGGGTGGCCTGGCGTTCAGCGGAGACTGGGACCGGCATCTGTACGCCTACGACGCCGCCACGGGCAAGATTCTGTGGCAGACGCGCACGCTGACGTCGCCGCAGGGATTCCCCATTTCTTACATGGCGAAGGGCAAGCAGTACATCGCAGTACCAGTGGGCACCGGCGGTGGGAGCTGGGGAACTTCGATTCCCGCGTCACTGGCCAAAGAAGTCCGGCCACCCAAGGCGATCAACGCCATGCTGGTCTACGCGCTGCCGTAAGGGACCAGACCCCTGCATCATCGTGATGCCGGATGATGCGAGTGTTGGCAACTACTTAGTGACGTAAGTGAACGACGTCTTTCTCGTTGTCGCAGACGTCTTCAATCAGCTCCGTGTCGGCGAGCAGTTGGAATTGCAGCGGGAAAGACCAGGGCTTGGTGTAGGATTGTGGATCGTCAATAGTGATCTCCACCTCCATGTGTCCGAAATCGCGGCGGCCGAAGCGTTCGATGGTGTGGAGCGCTTCCGTGTGCGGACGGCCGTAATCGTCAAGCCAGCTCTTATCGTTGAAGCCGCGCGTCTCCACGATGAACGAATCGCCTTCCCACTTGCCAACCGAAAAGCCAAACCAAGCCGGAGTCGCCACCGGAGGATGGCCGCGGCCATCGGTGAAGATCTGCCGGAAGCGCGTGAACTCCTCGTAGAGGATTAACGTAAGGCCGGGGTTCTGCACGATCTTGATGGGCGCGCCCAACAGCATCTGATCGGGGATGCCGTGCGGCAGGCAGTGTCCCGAAGGACGGTCCGCGGATTGATTCGCGCGGCGCTGCCGGTAGAGCGCTTCGGCGGCGGGCAGCATCGGCGGAATGCTCTCACCCGGGCGCATGTAGTCGTCCAGGTTGGGTCCAACTCCCACCGCCGGTGCATTGCGCGGGGGATTACGCGAAAGCGCCCAGAGTCCCGAGAGATCCGGCTTGCCGTCAGCGGCCTTGGGAGCCGGAGCCGCGAGATTCGGCTTGCCGTCCGCCGTGCGCGGAATACCGGGCGTCGGATGGTTCAGCCACTGCGCGGAAGCCGTCTGGCTTCCCATCACTATCACGAAGCCCAACACGAATGAGCGTGACCGCATCCCTTACCCCTTTAATCGGTATGCGTGGGCGGCCCGCCGTGGAACAGGATCGTCTGCACGGCGCGGCGGCCGTTATTCGGCGCCAGTCCAACCAAAGTCAACTCCTGGTCCGTCGTGGCCGTGTACTCGAAGTCGAAGGTTTCGCTGACGGCGATCTCCTGATCGGCGAGCTGCTTGACCGGATATTCTTTGTCCACGGCATCCTTGGCGACCACGCGCCACTGCACGGGCATGCCCCCGTTCAGCAACGAGACGCGCAGATTGTTTACCGACGGCGTGATGTTCATCATCCGGAACCGGTATTTCGTATTGGTCTTCAGCTCAATCAGGTGGGGCTGCGCCGACCCGTTCATCAGCGTCATCGCTCCGTCAAACGGCTCAGCCGGGCTCTGGCTGAAAATGAAACTCTTGTCGGTCTCCGGATCGTACTTCTCGCCGGGCTTCAGCACGATCAGCGGACCGAACACACCGCCGGTTAACTGCCCGGCATCGTGCCAGTGCGTGTGGTAAATGAAACTTCCCGCACGCGGCGGAATCATGCGCACCGTGAAGCTTTCTCCCGGTTGCACGGCCGGCGTTTTCTTATCGCCGAGGCCTCCCCATCCGGGCACGCCGTCGTAGTAACTCTCGATCTCAATCCCGTGCCAATGGATGCTGGTAGCCTCCTTGGACTTATTGACCACATTGATCTCGATGGGTTCGTTCTGCACCAGCACGATCGGGGGTCCGCTCAACGCTTTACTCACGTGCGGTTTATTGTTGGCTCCCAGGTCGCGCCATCCCAGCTGAAAGAAACGGGCGTCGCCGGCTTGGGTTCCCACGGTAAGCTCGTAGCGCTTCCGTGGCTGCCACATGGTCGTCGTATCAATGCTAGGCTTTCCGGTTACGGTGATGCCCATAATCATGCCGCCCATCCCCATGTATTCATCATCCATATTGTGTTGCGCGTGCTTATGTTTATCGACGACCAGACCATCTGCCGGTTCGATATCGATGGGCAGGCGCATGTGCGGAATGCGATGGCAGTGATACAGCCAGCGGCCTGGCTCGTGCGGCGTATACGTCATCTCGAACGTATTACCGATTTCCACGTTCTGCGTGAACTCCAACGGCTGCTTCCCGTCGACGTAGGTCTTATAGTGCTCGCCATCGCCTTCCCCATCGAGCTGGAAATGGAAGCCGTGCAGATGCATGGGGTGGCTCAAATCGGAAGCGTTGACGATGCGCCAGTGGACTTTCTGGCCGACTTCATAGTTGAGACGCTCGGTAAAGGGCCAGGACTTGCCGTTGATCGCGGTACGCGTGGGTCCGACCCAGCGCTCCAGCACAAAGATACGATCGTCGACTGAACCGCCTGGGGGATCAACCACGAAGGCTCCGTTCAGCAGCGAATCGACCACGCGGCGGTCGCCGCGCTCTCCATCGGGAGTCACTGCCCAATACAGGTACGTGCCGGGAACGCCAGCCACGAAACGGAAATGCCGGGTTTTGCGCGGCTCGATGATGACCACGTCACTGTCACTGCCCGGGCGCGAATGCATGCCGTGTACGGTGGCGGGCGCGTCCACGTTGCTGCGCACGGTGATATCCATCGTGGTGCCCTGCGGAACGCGCAGTGTCGGGCCTGGGATCTGCAGCTTTTTCCCGGCCTCGCCGAACGCGTAAACACCCATGGCTTCGCCGGTTTCGGCTTCCGGATGCCAGACGCCCTTGGTAATCTCCAAATTCAGCGTCAGTACACCGTTTTGGACGCCAGCACCAGCAGGCGTACGATTGTCGTTGACCACAATGGCCGGGAACTGAGCGGCCAACGGAAGGGCCACGAGCACCGTCCCAATTAGTGTAGAAAACACGCGACGAGTAACATTCCACGCCATTTGCGGACTCTCCTTTTGCACCGACACGACCACTCTTCGGCTATCTGGGAACATAGCTTACCAAGTTTTTAGGCCGGGGGCGAGCCCCGGCCTAAGGTCCACTCCTGACTTCTCAAAGAGTTAGTGCAGGGTCAGCTTCTGCACGCGCAGGTTGCCAACCTCACCCACGTAGAGCGAATTCTCGCTCGGGCAGGCGATGGCGTTCACGGTTCCGAACTCCTTGGGCAGCTTGCCGGCCTTGCCAAACTTGCCGAGGACGGTTCCGTCCAGCTTGATTTTGTAGATTTCGCCGTCGCGATCGATGTCAGTCGTGGGATTCGTATTGGAGACAAACAGGACCTGGTTCGACCCCTTGGTCATGCACATGGCCTCCGCGTTGCCTACGCCAGTGATGGTGGACTTGTAGGTCCCGTTGTTGTCGAATACCTGGATGCGCTTGTTGACGGTGTCGCCAGCGTAGACGTTGCCCTGTGCGTCAACCGCGATGCTGTGCACGTTGCCGAACTCGCCATTCCCCGTACCCTTCTTGCCCCAGGATTTGACGAACTTGCCGTCCTTGTCGAACTTGGCGATGCGGGAGTTGCCCAGGCCGTCCGCCACAAAGATGTTGCCGACGGCATCCCAAGCCACATCCGTGGGGCGATTGAACAAGTCGGTAGGCCTTCCGGCCCCGTCCCCGGCGTCGATGGGACGCACCGGAACGACGACGTTCTCGGCTTTGCGGCCCAGCAGCATGGCGACGCGGCCCTGCGGATCGAACTTCATGACCATGGTGGTCTGCTGGTCGACAACCCAGATGTTGTCGTTGGGATCGACGCGGACCTGGGCGGCGAACATAAAGCCGTAGGTATCCTTGCCGATCTCGCGGACGTACTTGCCGGTCTTATCGAACTGGAACAGGCGGGAGCCGCCATGGGCGAAAGGCCGCGCGGTTCCGATGGTGATCGTCGGATGGCCGGTGCGGGTGTAGACAAAAACATCGCCCTTGGAGTTCGTCGCCACGCCGGCGACTTCGCCGAAGTAAATGTTAGCGGGCAACTGCAAAGCGTTGGCGGCGGAATCGAAGCGGATTTCCTGCGCCTGCGCTGGAACGTAGGCGGCCGCCATCAGGGCCGCGGCCAGCAGGGTTTGCATCATGGGTTTCTTCATAGGTATTCTCCTCGGCCTGGCTGTTTACTTCTGCAGGATCAACTTCTGGACGCGCCAGGACTCGATCTCGCCCGCGATGATCTCATTGGGATTACGGCAATCCATCATGTGCACAACCTGGAAGAACGGCGCGAGTTTGCCAGGCCGTCCGAACTTGCCGAGCACCTGTCCGCTATCCACATCCATTTTGTAGATTTCACCCGTGATGTCCCAGGTTCCCGGCATGTTGCCGTTGGGGTTGGAATTCGAAAGGAACGCGAACTGTTTGGGGCCGGGCGAGATGCACAGCGTCCAACCGACGCCGAGGTTGGTGATTTCACGAATCGGCTTCAGGTTGTTGTCGAGCACCTGGTAGCGGAAGTTGGAACGGTCCGCCACCCAGACGTTCCCTTTGCCATCCACCTGCAAACCGTGCGGCAGTTCGAATTCGCCCAGGGCCTTGCCCGCTTTTTCGCTACCGGCTTGCGCTAGGAAACGGCCGTTCTTGTCATATTTCACAACCCGGTTGTTGCAATAGCCATCGGATACGAAAATGTTGCCCTGCGGGTCGAAGCCCACGTCCGATGGGCGGCAGAAAATATACTTCTCCGCCGGCTTATTGGGACCAGCCGGGAACGGCACCGCGCCCAGAACCGCCGGTGGCCTGCGGCCCAGCACCATCAACACCTTTCCGTCGGGGCTGAACTTGGTGACCATGTTGGTGCCCTCATCGACGGTCCAAATGTTGTCGTCTTTATCCACACGCACCGAGTGGGCGAATTCGAAGCCGTAGTAGCCGGCGCCGATTTCCTTGAGGAAATTCCCATCCTGATCGAATTCGAACAACCGCGTATTCGCGCTGCGGTGATAAACGAAGACGTGTCCCTTGGAATTGGTCGCCACGGCGATCGATTCGCCGAGATACTCACCCGGGGGCGTTTTCAAGAAGTTGGGGATTGAAGTGTATTTAATCTCAGGTACGTTTTCAATGGTCGCCTTGCGCTGCGCAAACGCAGGCGCGACGGCGAACACCACCAGAGCCAGGGACAAAGTCAGGAACGATTTCATAGGGGTCTCCTCAAGTTTTTCAACCGGAATACCTATTCTAGGCCAAGAAGAGGACGTTGGGGAAGGCCAGTCATAGGATGGACTTCAGCTCGCTTTCAAAGCGTGCGAGGTCCGTTTCGTTGTTATAAAAGTGCGGTGAAACGCGCAGGCGTCCGTGACGGGCCGAAACCAGCACGCGACGGCGCGCGAGTTCTTTGGCGAGGGCGCTCGCATCGGCGCCGGAGAAACTGGCGGTGACGATCTGGGAGTTCACATTCTCTGTTTCCAACTCGGCGCCCAGGCGCTCTAGGCGCGCGCGGAGATCCGCCGCCAAATCCATGACCCGATGTTCGATTTCCACTGGACCAATGGAAAGGATCAGATTGACGGACGCTTCCATAGCGTAGAGTAGCGCGACGGGCAGGAAGCCGCCTTCGTATTTTTCGGCCGATTCTTTGAACACGGGCGTGCCGTGGTGCAGGTGGTCCACGTTGCGCCAATCGCGATGGCTGCGCCAGCCGACCACGCAGGGACGGATGCGCGCCCGCAGATGCGGAGCGATGTAGAAAAACCCCACCCCGTTCGGCGAGATCAGCCACTTATACCCGTGAACCGCGAACACGTCGACCGGGGTCGCCCGGACGTCAAATTGAAGAGCGCCCACGCTCTGCGTGCCGTCCACGTAAAGGACGGGGCGGCGAAAACCCGGGATCGCGTCCACGAAACGGGAAATCTCGGCCAACGGCGGCCGGAAGCCCGTCGCGTAGTTAACTTCACTGATCGCGATGAGTTTTGTATCCGCGTCAATCGCTTCGTAAAAGTTCCGCCAGGGAACTTCCCGCAGCTTGGGTAAGTAGAGTTGATTCGGAAAATCACCCTGCAACGTCACAACGTTCGCCCCTTCGGGCGCATCATAAAGCCCGAGGCCGACTACAATCTGCGAGAGCGCATGCGCGGCGCTGGGGACAAAGGCAATGTCGTCGCCGGTGGCGTGGATCAGTCGAGCGAGGGAGCCACGCAGCTGGTCGGCGTCGTCAAACCAGGTGAGAAAATCGCCGCAGGCGGTTTCATCGCGATGCGCCCAATGGCGCGCGACTGCCTCGGTGGCGCAGCGCGGAAGCTGGCCGAACGTAGCCGTGTTGAGATACGTCCAGTGGGCGAGCGCCGGGAACTCGGCGCGGATGGTTTCCCAATCCATGCAACATTCTACGATGATGGCCTAGGGGGGTGCTCGATGACACCGGCGGTCCGAAAAATATGTGGAGTCGGCTTGATCGCGATTGGCGTGCCCGGTCTGGTGTTGCCCATTCTTCCGGGCATCCCGTTGATTCTCGCCGGATTGATCATGCTCGAAGTGAATCACCCGCTGATTCATGCCAGCCGGGCGTGGCTGGAAGCCCGCGGGATTGGGAAACGCAAGCCGCCCGCGAGCGAGTAGCGGGTGTTCGCCGGCGCAAGGCATCGCGCAAGGCGATATACTGCCCTCCAGGGCCAACCGGGCGCCGGAGACCAAACCGCAATGAAACTGACATGCCTGCTGCTGATCGCTTCCGCCTTCGCTTTGGCCGCTGACGATCCTTACGCCGCGGCAGTGTTCCAGAAACACTGCGCCACTTGCCACCAGGCCTCCGGTGACGCCGCCGCTCGCATTCCACAGATCGCGATCCTGAAGACGCGGTCGCCGAACGCGATTCTGCGCGCGCTCGAAAGCGGGGCGATGATGGAGCAGGCCAAGGTATTGTCCGCCGGCGAGCGGCAATTGGTGGCCAACTGGCTGGGCAAACCGGTGACGCTGGAATCGCAGCGGGAGCGGCTGAGCAATCCGTGTCCGGCGGCCGGTCCCACTGGCGGCGCGTGGCAGAACACTCCGGGCTGGTCGGGTTGGAGCCCGGGGCTGGGCAACACGCGGTTCCAGTCAGCGCAGGATGCCAAGCTCAGCGCGGCCGACGTGCCGAAACTCAAGCCGAAGTGGGTATTCGGCTTCCCCGACACCACGCTGTTGCGGGCGCAGCCGGCGGTCCACCGCGGCCGCGTATTCGTGGGCAGCCAGGATGGCACCATCTATTCGCTGGATGCCGCCACCGGCTGCACGCATTGGAGCGCGCTGGTCAACGCAGAAGTGCGTTCCGGTATCACCGTCGCCGAAATCGGCGGGAAACCGGCGTTGTTTTTCGGGGATTCCACCGGCTACTACTATGCGTTTGACGGCGAGAGCGGTAAACAACTGTGGGCCATGCGGCCCGAAGAACACCCCGCCGCCAAGAGCACCGCGACCCCGGTGTATTACAACGGCCGCTTGTACGTCGGCGTGTCGTCGATCGAAGAAGCGCTGGCGATTTCTCCCGGCTTCGTCTGCTGCACGTTCCGCGGCAGCGAGTCCGCGCTGGATGCGGCAACCGGAAAAGTGATTTGGAAGCGCTACATGATCGCGGAGACACCCAAACCGCAGAAGAAGACCAAGCGCGGCGCGGCGGTGATGGGTCCGTCGGGCGCCGGAATTTGGACCACTCCCACGCTCGATCCCGAACACGACACGCTGTACGTCACTACGGGCGACAATTACTCCGACCCGCCCACCGCGCTGAGCGACGCCGTGGTGGCGCTGCGCATGTCGACAGGCGAAATTCTGTGGTCGAAGCAGCTCACGGCGAAGGATTCCTGGAACGGCGCCTGCTATTTGCAAGGTCATAAGAACTGCCCGGATTCCGACGGCCCGGATTTCGATTTCGCCGCGTCGCCGGTTCTGATCCCGCTCGCCAACGGCAAGCGGGCGCTGCTGCTGGGGCAGAAGTCCGGGATGGCATACGGCCTCGATCCCGACCGCAAGGGCGCCATGCTGTGGCAGGCCCGCGCGGGCAAGGGCGGCACGGTGGGCGGTATCCAATGGGGCGTGGCGACCGACGGGCGGAATCTTTACGCGGCGCTCTCCGACATCGACTTCCAGATGACGATGGTCGCGGGTACGGGCAACCGCGAGTACAAACTCGACCCCACCAAGGGCGGCGGCATGTTCGCCTTCCGCGCCGATAACGGCGAGCGCATGTGGCGGACCGCGCCTCCCGGCTGCGGCGGCAAGGCAGCATGCAGCCCGGCGCAGTCGGCGGCAGTGACCGGAATTCCGGGCGCGGTATTTTCGGGCGCGGAGGACGGTCATCTGCGCGCCTACGCAACCGGCGATGGCAAGATCATCTGGGATTTCGACACCGCGCAGGAATTCAAGACGGTGAACGGCGTCCCGGGCCATGGGGGGGCAATCGACGTGGCGGGGCCGGTGGTGGCCAACGGAATGGTGTACGCGCTATCCGGCTACCCGTCACGCGGCGGGCTAGCCGGTAACGTGCTGATCGCGTTTTCAGCGGAATAAAAGGAGCGGAGTATGTCGATCCTGAAGAAGACTTGCATTGGACTTGTTCTGATTGCAGTGTGTTTGTTTGCGCCCTCTTTATTGGCACAAGATAAAGGACGCGGCGGACCGAATTCCGGCCTGGATTCGAAGGTGCTGGGCTATAAGCTGATGAAGTGGCCGCTCGAAGCCAAGAGCGCGGCGGGCTTTGACGCCGGACCGTGGAACTTCATTCAAGTGTCGTCGGTGGCCGTGCATCCCAACGGCAACATCCTGGTGCTGCATCGCGGCGCGTATCCGCTGATGGAATTCGACCCCAGCGGGAAATTCGTCCGTACATTGGACTGGGTGAAATTCAGCGAAGGCAAAGTCATCGGCGTTCCCGAAAAGGACCGCACGCCCACCGCGTCCGCGTTCACGGCGGTCTATGGGCCCGCGGGATGCGATTCCTGCGGAGCGCACACGGTGCGCGTGGATCCCGAGCAAAATATCTGGCTGGTGGACGCGCCCGGGCACGTGGTCTACAAGCTGAACCAGCAGGGCAAGATTCTGCTGCAACTCGGCACGAAAGGCCAAGCGGGCTCGGATGCCAAACACTTCAACCTGCCGACCGATGTAGGCTTCGCACCCAACGGTGACTTCTACATCAGTGACGGCTACGGCGGCGCGCGCGTCGCGAAGTTCTCCAAGGATGGAAAGTTCCTGCTCGACTTCGGCAAGCGCGGCAAAGGCCCGGGAGAATTCACGCTGGTGCACAATGTGCAGGTGGACGCCGAGGGGAAAGTCTACGTGAGCGACAGGGAAGCCCAGCGCATCGAGGTCTTTGACGCCAACGGCAAGTTCTTGCAGGAATGGGCGGGCACCGGGCGCTACTCCGCCATCGCCATCACCAAAGACCAGAAGATCTGGACGGGGAGCGTACTGCGTAACCTGGATGGCAGCGTGATCGGCAGACTGCCGGAAGGCGTGGGCGCGCACGGCGGGATCGGGCTGCACCCATCGGGAGACGTTTATCTCGGGCAACTCCCCGGAGTGGTGCAAAAGTTCGCGAAGCAGTAATTAATGCGGCAGCGGCGCGAGCTTGGGGGCCTTGCTATCCGGCTGGCGGGGTGAGCGGGCCATGTTCATGATTCCCGCAAGCGTCGAATAATAGCCGACGGTGGCGGCTGCTTCGACGGCTCCTTTTTCGCCGAACTTGGCGATCATGCGCTCGTAGCTCGGGTCACTGATGCTCTTGTTCTGCAGCAACTCCGTGACGAAGTTGTAGAGCATTTCTTCGTCGGCGTCCATGTTCGCCGGGCGGCGTCCATCGCCGATCGCGTCGGCAATCGCGGGAGATAATCCGTTCTTGATGGACATCGGATAGTTGCCGTCCCACTCGTACTGCTGCGTATAGTAGCGCGCCGTCAGCAGCGCGATCATGTTCACCAGCTTCTGCGGAAGCGAGCTCTGGAAACGCAGATACGCGCCGGTCTCCTGCAGACGGTTCATCAGCTCCGGGCTGCGCAGCAGCGGAATGAACGGCCCGGTGGTGCCGACCGGCGGACGCGGCGGCCGTTGCACCAGTTCCAGAGCCTTCTTCTGCTCCGGCGTGAATTTATCCGCCGGAATGGGAGGCATGCGGTACTGGGCAAGGCCCGCGGCCGCGAAAACCAACAACAGGGCCGTAACGCGATATTTCATGGCTTAAGACCTCCTATTTCTTTGCTGTAGTGGCTCCTCCGCTATCGGGCACCAGAGCGCGGATCATGCCGTCCTGGCGGGAGTGAATGAACAACTCGCCGTCGCGGCCACGGCTGATGTGCAGATCGGCTCGCATGACGCTGGCACCCATGGTCTTCTCGATCAGGTTTTGGAACGAAACGTCCACACGCTTGCCGCTGGCATCGCGGATATAGAGCTGAACCTCCTCGATGGGCGCGACCGTGCGCGGGATGCCATCGTCGGCTTTCTTGAGCGCGGCCAGGTCGGCGGCAAAAATGCGCCCCCGCTGGATGTCGCCGAAGATGAACTTGCCGTTCAGCGCGGCGATCTTGCCGCGATAAGCGAAGCCGTCGGTGACCGAGCGGCCCTCGTCGTGATCGTAGATCGCGACCGGGTAGATGAACTCATCCTTGCCCTTGCCGTCCAGAATCTCGGCGGACTGCGGATACAATTCTTTGAGCGCGCCGCCCACCGAACGCCCGTTGATGAAGTAGCCTTCGCGCTTCATCCAGCCATAATTGCCGCCGTTATGGACGATGTTGATCTCTTCGATGTTGTCCATGCCGATGTCGGAAGCGAACATGGCGCCGTCGGTGTCCCAGGAAAGCCGGTGCGCATTGCGGAAGCCGTAGGCGTAGATTTCACCGAGCGTCGCGGGGTTGCCGTCGGCAGCGAACTTGTTGGCCATGGGGACGGTGTAGTCGCCCAGGCCCTTCTGCCCATGCGAAACCGAGGGGCTGCGCGGATCGATGCGCAGAATGGCGCCGATGACCGAGTCCGTGCGCTGCGTCTGCGGAGGGTTGCTGGATTGGGGCCCGCCACCGTTGGAGAATCCGAAGTCGCTGCCGCTGGTGTAGAGCAGGCCGTAGTCGGCATCGCCGGGCTTGGCGTGGGGATTGAATTCCACCGCGCCCATGGGGTGCGTGAGGTTTTCCACGATGTGCGCCGCGCGCAGCAGCTCGCGCCGCGTGCCTTCGAAAGTGTTGGCCGAAGGGTTAGTCGCGTGCCACTCGGTGATGACGTTGTGATACGTGACGTCTTTCAGAGCGTAACCGATGGGGATGAAATCCGGCTTTCTGGAGTTCTCACGGACGTACTCGCTGTGAATGCTGTAGAAGAGTCCGTTCTTGGCGAACTCGGGATGGAACGCGAAGCCGATGAAGCCGCTCTCCAGGCGCTTGTAAATCGCGTTGGGAAAAGCCGCGCCGACGTTGGCGTAGACGCGCGGCGTGTTGCTCGAGTCGATCCAATACAGGAACCCGCGCGAGTCATTGGCGAAGCGGCGTCCGTCGGGGGAATCCTTCAAGAAGCTCACACGCGCCCAGTTGGCCGCGGCCACGTCCTGATCGGCGGGGCGCAGCTCGCGCGTATCGGGCAGGCGCACCAGATCCTTGACTTCGACGGCAAGCCCCTTCTTCACGATTGGGTCCGGGAGCGGGTTGCTGGTAATCTGCGCCTGGGCGGCGGCGACGGCCGCAAGGGCCAGAAGGGGGGAAATGACGAGTTTACGCATGGACTTCTCCTGTGTTTCGCGTTCGTAAGTGATGATATCAGAAGCGGCGCAGCGGGGCGCAATTAGGCTAAACTTAGCTCTATTAGCAGGATGCCCTACTCTGCTGGCGAGAAACTCGGACGGTATGAAATTTCAGCGCCCATAGGTCGCGGCGGCATGGGAGAAGTGTACCGGGCCCACGATCCCCGGTTGAATCGCAATGTCGCCATCAAAGTTTCCGACGCGCAGTTCAGCGAACGCTTTACACGCGAAGCCCACGCCATTGCCGCGCTGAATCATACCAATATCTGCCAGGTCTATGACGTCGGCCCCAACTATTTGGTGATGGAGTTGATCGAAGGCGAGGCCCCGCAAGGGCCGCTGCCGCTCGCCGAAGCCCTGCGCATCGCGCGTCAGATCGCGGATGCGCTCGAAGAAGCGCACGAGAAAGGCATCACCCATCGCGACCTGAAACCCGGCAACATCAAGATCAAGCCGGATGGCACCGTCAAGGTGCTGGACTTCGGATTGGCCAAGGTGGGCCGGGCGGCTGGCGCCACGGGCGAAAACTCGCCCACACTCACCATCGGCATGACGGAAGCGGGCATGATCCTGGGCACCGCGGCGTATATGGCTCCGGGGGCAGGCGCGTGGCAAAGAGAATGTCGATAAGCGCGCCGACATCTGGGCGTTCGGCGTGGTGCTGTATGAACTGCTCACCGGCAAGCGCCTGTTTCAGGGAGAAGATGTGGGCCACACGCTGGCCTCCGTCATCATGCAGGAGCCGGACCTTTCCGCCGCCCCCGCCGAAGTGCTGCCGCTGCTGAAACGGTGTCTGGAAAAAGACCCGAAGAAGCGGTTGCGCGATATCGGCGATGCCTGGGCGCTGCTGGCGGAGCCTGCGGCTATCCCTGCCGCTCCGTTACCGTCGCGGTTCGGTTGGACTGCGTGGGCGGTGGCTGCGGCCGCGATCCTGATGGCGGCGGGGGTCAGCTTGGTCCACTTCCGCGAGACGGCGCCGGCGCTGCCGCCGGGACGCTTCGGTATCACGCTGCCGGGCAGCCAGCAGCTCTTTCTGCGCCTGTCGCCGGATGGACGCAACCTTGCCTTCATCATAGGGAACCAGCCCCGCATCTGGGTCCGGCCCCTGGATTCGCTGGAAGCCCGGCAGATCCCGGGAACCGAGGGAGCCCTGTTTCCCTTCTGGTCCTACGACGGGGAGAACCTCGGATTTTTCGCCCAGGGCAAGCTCAAGAAGATCGCCCTGGCGGGAGGTCCGGCGCAGACTCTGTGCGACGCGCCGACCGGACGCGGAGGAACGTGGAATCGCGAGGGAGTGATCGTGTTTACACCCGATATCGGCGGCAGCTTGTATCGTGTTTCCGCCGATGGCGGCGCGCCCACTCAGCTCACAAAACAGGGCCGTTATCCCGAATTCATCCAGGGAGGCGGCCGCTTCCTGTTTGAATCCGATACGGGGACCGAGAGCCCAGGCCTCTTCGTGGGGTCATTGGATGGCACCGCGCCCGTCCGTATCTTGCCGGATGTATCTCGGGGCGTTTATGTTCCACCGCCCGTTGGCGGAGGGATGGGACACCTGTTGTTCCGGCGCGAGGGCACGCTGATGGCCTTGCCGTTCGATGCAGAAAAGCTGGCGGCTCGTGGGGGCGCAGTCCCACTGGCGGAAAATGTGCCGAATTCCGGGACCGTCGGTTACGGTGGATTTGCAGCCTCGGAAAACGGCGTGCTGTTGTATGTGTCGGGTAGCGCAGCGTCAAACCAAACATTGACCTGGCTCGACCGCTCCGGCAAGCGTCTCGAAAGCAAAGCGGAACCGAGGGCCTACGCCGGAATGGCGCTGGCACCCGACGGGAAGCGCGCCGCCGTTTCCGTGGGCACCAGCTTAGAAACCTCGGACCTGTGGCTACAGAATCTGGAACGCGGAGTGCCAGCGAAATTCACATTCAATGGATTCTCGGGACTTCCCGTGTGGTCTCCTGATGGAAATTTCATTGCCTTCTCGAACCGTAAGCGGCTACAAACCGACTTGTACCGGAAAGCCTCCAATGGGGGAGGCGCGGAGGAACTGCTGCTACACGTGGGCCCCAACGGGTTTCCCACGGACATCTCCCCAGACGGCAAATGGCTGGTCTATTCGGAAACGAATGGCAAGACGAAAGAGGATCTTTGGCTCTTGCCCTTGACGGGCGAACATAAGCCCGTAAAGTACCTGGATTCGCCGTTCAGCGAGATTCAAGCGCAGTTTTCGCCCGACGGCAAGTGGATGGCGTATAGATCCAACGAATCGGGGCAGAATCAGGTGTATGTGCAGCCCGTGCCAGCCACGGGGGCCAAGCGGCAGGTCTCCACTGGTGGAGGGTCCCGCCCGCGCTGGCGACGCGATGGCAAGGAGATCTTTTACATCTCGGCGGAATCGAAATTGATGGCGGTTCCCGCTTCGCTGGGACCCTCCGGATTCGACTTCGGCGTTCCCCGGCAACTATTCGATAACGCCTTACCTCCTATAATCGCGTTTGGTTTCGGATACCAACCGAGCGCTGATGGGCAGAAGTTCCTGGCGATCCTGCCGGAAGAAGGCGCAACCTCGGCGGCGTCTTCGGTGACGGTGCAGATGAACTGGCAGGCGGGGCTGAAGAAATAGGTCGTTCCTGGATCAACTCAGCGGCCCTTCGGCTGCCGCTGGAGATTGTTGCGCGTGTCGATGCACACCGGCTCGCGGTACTGCCGGGAATAAGTGATGAGGCTGGGGTCCTGTTCTTTCAGAGCTTGGAATACGGGCTCGATGGGACGCCACATCCCGTTGCTATCGGCATCGTGGTGCGCGGGTATCCAGATCCTGGGCTTGTAGGTGCCGAGGTGCTCGAGCGCGCGCTTCGTGGTGAGCGTCTGGAGGCCGTCCGCAGCCACCGCAACCAACCCCAGGTCCACGCGGCCCACGCGCTGCATCGCGGTTTTCTCGTAATCGGTGATGGCGCCACCGCTGTCGCGGTACATGATGCGGAATCCGTTATCGAGCGTGATCAGATACGCGATGGTGCCTTCGGCCACAATGCGCGGATCGGAGCTGCCGCGCGTGCGGATCTCGCGGGCCTCGGCCGCTTGTTCCGGCGTGTAGGGCGTGGCGACTGACCGCAGAGCCTGACCGAACGCGGCGGTCACATTCGCGGGAGGCTGGCCGTGGCGGCCGAGAATCGGCTCGACTTCGATGGCGCCGAATTTCAGGGTCTCGCCGCCTTTGCCGGTCACCTCTTTGATCTGCTTCGGATCCAGATTCTGCGAACGGAGCTTCTCCGCCGTGATGGGCGCGCCGACAACCACGGCTCCGGTCTTCTTCGCCACCGCTGCCGCGTCGGTCATGTGATCGAAGTGCGCGTGGCCGATCAAGATCGCGTCGGCCTTCTGGATGTCGGCGGACTTGAAGCCGAGCGGCGGATACTCGCTGCCGCGGTCGATGAAGGCATCGAGCAACAGGATCTGGTTTTTATAAACCAGCTCAAAGTTGGAATAGCCGGTCCAGCGGATGGCCAGCGTCTGCAGATTCTGGGGACGGGGAGCGCCGGTAGAAACCAGCTTGGGCACTTCACAGCCGGGGTCGTCTTTTGCAAAGACGGCGGGGGCGAATAACGCGGCTGCGAATAGTACCGTGAGGCCCGCGATCGAGAACCGCACGCCCTTAAGCTTTCGCGGCCTTTTGGCGGTTGGCTTCCAGGCGCGAATCGACTAACGCGACGATCTGATCGAGCACCGGATGGCTCATACCCTTCTGGCGGGCGATCAGTTGCACCAGCTTATCGGCGCGTTCGATATACGGCACGCCGTTGGTCAGCGCGCGGGCGGCCGAAGCCGGACGCACCAGCGACTGCGCGGCGGCGGCGTACTTCTCAAACGGTACCAGATCGTTCGGGTCGGCTCCGATTTTCACGCACAGATCGGTGACAAAGCTGTAGACCGAGCGCGAGGTCTCGATGTCGCTGTGGACGGCCTCCTGCGCGGTGCGCATGCCGTCGGCCGTGATGCAGCGGTAATTACCGGCGCACAGCATGGCCCACTTGGCCAAGGGAACGAAGATCGAATCGTGAACCTTCAATTTCACTGGCAGCTCGATGGGGCCCTCCGGCGTGTTGAAGCGCGCGGCGTCGATGTCTTTTTCGATCTGGCGAAGAATGCCGGTGGACTTTTCGTCATCGAACTTGGCGCACTTGAAGTTGGTGGGCAGCGTGACCATCAGAACGTTGACCGGCTCGTCCGGCGGGCGAACCGCCTGCGGGTCAGGGCTGTTCAGGGTGATGCACTTGGGATCGAAGTTGTCCCACACGGTGGGATCGGTGTAAGCCGCCCGCAGGGCTTCGTGATCCAGGCCCGGGATGCGCTTCATGTACGCCAGCGGCGGCATGTTCATGATGGACATGCAGGGGACGCGGGATTTCGCCACCGCATCGAGAAGATCCCGCACGCCCGGCACGCGGTATTGCGGCTCCTGCATGCAGAGACCTACCAGGTCGTAGTCGCTGGGGTTGACCCCGGCGGTGCCTCCGGCAGTCACCTTGCCCGGCAGTTGGCGCGAATCGAGCACGACCGGATCTTTGCGCCCGCGGATCGGCATACGTACACGGAAGCCCTCCGCATTGATCAGATCGGCTTCGGCGGGCAGGCAGACCAGATGAATTTTGTGGCCGCCAAACAGCATTTTGGAGGCGAGGAGCGAGCCGTAGGACGCGCCCATGAGCAGGATGTTGTACGCCATGATGAGTTATTCCTTGTGTCGAGGGTAAAGACTATGAGGGGTCCGGCAGCCCAACGCCGCCGGACCCAAGCGTCAATGCTAACGCGCGGGTTACTCGCCGCGCAAATCGCGAGCGCCGCCGCTTGCCCCCCACGCAAATTGGGAGCGCCCCGGCTGCCTAAGTGTGTCGATCCGCTACTTGGCCGAATGCCCGGCCCGCTCGATGTCGTCTTCGACGACCGTGGAAACGCCGGCCTTGGTCATCACTTCGCGGAGCGCGTCCGCCGTGGCGGGCGACCGCTTCAGGTTGGTCCCCACGACGACGCCTTCGGCGATGCGCAAGGGCGTCCACCCGGTCTTGTTCTTCTGGTTCCAGACCTGGATGCTCGCGCCGCTATCGGCCAGGAACTTGGCCACCAGGGGAGCCTGCTTGTAAGCCGAGCCATGCATGGCCGTCTCGCCCTTCTTATCCACGGAGTTGATATCGGCGCCATGTTCCAAGCAAACTTTCAAAGCGTCGATCACTTCACTTTCCGTCCCGGGGTCCTCACCGGCAAATAACGTGCCAATTCCCGCGGCGACCAGCAGCGGCTGGGTGCCATCCGCATTGGGAATCAGCGGGTCGGCGCCCAGTTCGATCAGCAGACGCAGCAAAGGAGCGTCGGCGCCGCGCGCCGCCATGAAGAACGGCGTCGCACCGATCATGTTCACCAGCGTGCGGTTGGCGTGCCCACCGGGGAGTCCGGACCGGGTCATTTTGGCATTGAGATTGGCGCCCTTGGCCGCCAGCTTTCTCACGAATTCTAGGCTGGTCATGCCGCCCGAGCCGTCCGGAGCCGGGTCGTTATCGCCCTTCCCCGGTCTGCGCACCCACGTAAGCTCGTGCAATGCGGTCCACCCCTGGGCGGACGCGTTAGGATCGGCGCCCGCGTCCAATAGCAGGGACGCCAGTTCGTAATGGGCGTTGGCTACCGCCAGACCCATCGCGCTGATGCCCCGCACGCCGCTTCCCCGGCCACTCTGCCAGGTTTCATTGACGTCGGCTCCGGCCTTCAACAGGGCCTGAACCACGCCGATCCGGCCTTCGCGGACGGCAAAGAGCATGGGTGTAAAAACACCGCTCGTCTTGGCATGGATGTCGGCGCCACGCTCGACGAGTTCGGCGACTACATCGGTGTTACCTTCCGCGGCCGCCCAATGCAGAGCCGTCTGGCCGCGGCGGGCTTCCTTGAATTTGATATCGGCGCCGTGGGAAAGCAGCGCTTTAACCGAAGCCACATCGCCGGTGCGCGCGGCCGTCATCAAAGCGGTCTCGCCCCCCGGTAGAGCCGTGTTGGGATCGGCCCCGGCCTTGAGCAGCAGCTCGATCATGGGAGCGTTTCCGTTGGTGCACGCCAGCGAAAGAGGCGTGACGCCAAAACGGTTGGCGGCCTTGACGTTGGCGCCGCCTTTGATCAACGCATCCGCGGTTTCCAGATTGCTCCAGCGCGCCGCCCAATGCAGCGCCGTGGAGCCGTCCAAATCGGGAACATTCGGATCGATCTTCTGTGGCAGCAGCGTCTTGATCGCCGCCTTATCCGATTTCTTGACCGCATCCACCAGTCGCATGTCGGGGCTCGCGGCGGATAGAGTCACGGCAACCAGCGCGGAAGCAAGCGCCACCGCGCCGAATTTCAAATACGTCTTGAAGATAATCATTGGGCTCTCCTCATTTGAAACGTAGTACTGTTGACGATTCCCGAAACAATCGCCGAGAAACGGTAATCATGGGCGCGCGCATCGCGTACAACCTTGCGCACCACCGCGCCGTCGGAGGATTCCAGTCCGCGGCCCAAGCTATAGATGAGCATCTTTTCCGTGAGTGTGTTCACGAAGAGCTCCGGACGGGCCAGCAGAGCTTTCCTGAGCCCGGCTACGCCTGTAAAGCCGGCGCCGTCGGGAAGGCTGCCCGCTGCGTCGATCTTGTTGTCTTCTTCGTTCACGCGCCAGCGGCCGACGGCGTCGAAGTTTTCCAGTGAGAAGCCCACCGGGTCCATCAGACGGTGGCAGCCCGCGCAGGGTTGATTCACGCGGTGCGCCGCCATGCGTTCGCGCATGGACATGACCTTACCCGTGGCGCCGTTATCTTTGAGCGGCGGCACGTTGGGCGGAGGAGGAGGCGGGGGCGAGCCAACGATATTGCTCAACACCCACTTGCCACGAATCACGGGTGAAGTCCGGTCGGGATAGGAAGTCACCGTAAGGATCGCGGCCTGCCCCAGCAATCCACCACGGCCACTTGCTGGATCAAACGTGATACGCCGGAAGTAGCTGTCATAAATCTTGGGGATGCCGTAGTGTTTGGCGAGCCGCTCATTAATAAAGGAGTAGTTCGCGCTCAATAAGTCCACTACATTGTGATCCTCGGAGATGATGCTGCCGAAGAACAACTCCGTCTCCTTCTTCATGGATTGACGGAGATTGTCATCGTAATCCGGGAACGCGCGCGCATCGGGGATGATCGCGTCCAGGTTGCGCAGATACAACCACTGCGACGCAAAGCTGGTGACCAGCGTCTGGGAGCGGTTGTCGGCCAGCATGCGCTTCACTTGCTTTTCCAGCGTGCCGGGCTCCCTCAGTTTGCCGCGAATGGCCTGATCCAGCAGTTCGTCGTCCGGGATGCTGCTCCACAGGAAGAAGGAAAGCCGCGAGGCCAATTCCAGATCCGTCAGCTTGTACGCGCTCTTCGACTGCACACCCGCGGGATCTTTTTCCACGCGGAAGAGGAATTCCGGGCTGACCAGGAGGGCGCGGAGGCCTCTCTCGATGCCCGCGTCAAATCCGCCGGCTTCCCGTCCGACCTCATAAAGCTTCATCGGAATCTGCAGGTCCGCGTCATTGACCGGGCGGCGATAAGCCCGCCGGGCAAACGTGGAAAGAACTTTCTTGGCGCAGGTTTCTTCCTCCGCCGGCTTAGCCGGCCGGCACACGAAGATCTTGCGGCGGCTGATGGTATCGCCAGCGCCGGTAGGATCATAGGGCCCGGCGATCGTGACCGAATACAGCGCCGGCTGTATGCGCGGGTGGCGGTACATGTTGAAGTGCGACTGATAGGGCTGGTGCTCGGTTTCGAGCAGCAGGAAGGGTTCCTCCCTGGGGAACGTAACGCCGATCTCGCGCGTGCCGGCCTTGACGGGAACGCGGATGTGGAGCTCGTTGTCCAGCATGCCGTCGGATGGGATGGCGGTGGCATTGCGAACCCCTACGATCACCCGGGTCGGCTTTAACACGAAGGTCTGCGCATGTTCGCGATCAATCATGAGTTCGATGGGAGTCGGTCGGGTCAACCCTTCGATGTGCTCGTTGCGGTCCCGCGTCAGCCGGAGCTGAATCTCATACTCGGCATCCTGCGGGAAAATATATTTAATGGTGGTCCCGCCATGCGTGCCGAAAGGCAGTTCCTCGAAATGGCGTTCTTGCGTGAGGTCCCCCGGGATCATGATGGTGTCCGCGGAGGTGCCGCGCAGCGTGCTGCCCAGCGCCAGGCGCGCGATTTTGCGCGCCGCCGTCAGGTAGCGTTCCAGCAACGTCGGCGACAGCGCCTCCACCATGGTGTTGTCGAAGCCAAAGCTCGACTCATCGGACGGCAGCATCTGCACCGCATCGATATCGAGGCCCAGCAGATCGCGAATTGCGTTGTGATACTCAGTCCGCGTAAGGCGGCGCAGCGAAGCCGTGCGGCCGGGATTAGGCTTGGAGGCCGCCCACTTGTCGAGCGATGTCTCCAGGTAGGTGACCATCGACTGGTAGCCTTTTTCGTCCGGCTTGGGCACGCCGGGAGGCGGCATGTAGCGGGCGTTCAGTTTGTGCAGAACCTTTTCCCATACTTCCGGGTTCTGCGCCACGTTATCCACGTTGAGATTCTCCAGCACCAGGCCGCCGGTCTTGAGCTTGTCGCTATGGCAGCTGACGCAGTATTGATTCACGAGAGCGCGCTGCGGAGAGGCTGCACCGCTCTGTTGCTGCTGGGCGCTGAGAGTGAGCATGCCGCCCAAGATCAACAGGCCTGTGAGCCGATAAAGGACCGGCGTCACCGAACGCTTTAACATAGACTACCTCCAATTGAAGACGAAGGACCAAATCTAGGCCCGGAACACATTGTATGCAAATTAGAAGTCAAGCGCACGGGGGGGAGTCCGTCCGTGTCGCTAGTATGTGATCTATCCGGTTGAATTCACACATGAACTGTCCGCTTTGAAAAAGCGGCGGGGGAAGCTAGGGGGTGGACACCCCTCAGCAATACTCCGCGGCGGAAACGGAGCGGATGATGAAACTACAAGACGTATTAC
>SHUD01000018.1 GCA_009697505.1 Bryobacterales bacterium | reverse complement strand
GATAATTGTGCGGAGCGGCGGGCAGGACTTGCTCTTCGCCGTTCCGGCTCACCCATACCAGGCGGCTCTGGTCTCTGGCAGCCTCTCCCGCGAGGTAGGCCAAGGTTCCCGTGGAGGAGACGCTGTACTGGGCGGCTCCGGTGATCGACTGCATCATCCCCTCGAGCGCGGGAACGGCAGCTCCCGACAGGGCCAACCGCTGGGCATCAAACGGCGCCGCCATCAGCGTTCCCGCTTGCGCGTAGAGCAGCTGGCCCGCCATCCGCGCAGGGTCCGACACGCTGATCGCCGCGCCCACCGGCTCGGGCAAGACGCTGGCGGCGTTTCTGGCCGCGATCGACTCGCTCGTCCGCCAGGGCATTGCGGGCGAGTTGCGCGACGAAACGCAAGTGCTCTACATTTCGCCGCTCAAAGCCCTCAGCAATGACGTGAAGCAGAATCTCTCCGTGCCCTTGAGCGGAGTACAGAAGTCGCTGTGGAAGATGGGCCTGCTGGCGCCGGAGATTCGCACATGGGTGCGCACCGGCGACACGCCGCAATCCGAGCGCGCCAAGATGCTGCGCCGCCCGCCGCACATCATCGTCACCACGCCCGAGTCGCTCTACATCCTGCTCACCGCCGGGAAAAGCCGCGAAGTGTTGCGCAACGTGCGCACCGTCATCGTGGACGAAATTCACGCGGTGGCGCGCGACAAGCGCGGCTCGCATTTATCTCTCAGCCTGGAGCGGCTCGATGCACTGACGTTTGCAAAGAGTGGGCGCAGGCCCGTGCGCATCGGCCTGTCCGCCACCCAAAGCCCCATCGAAGAGGTCGCGCGATTTCTGGTGGGCACCGACCGCATCGACCCGCACGGCAAACCGCGCTGCACCATTATCGACACGGGCCACGCCCGCAAGATGGACCTGCGTGTCGAGATTCCCAATCAGCCGTTGAGCGCCGTGGCCTCGAACGAAATGTGGGAGGAAATCTACGACCGCATCGCGCAGATGATTCAGGCCGAGCGCACCACGCTGGTCTTCGTCAACACGCGGCGGCTGGCCGAGCGCATCGGCGAGGATCAAGTCACTTCGCATCACGGGAGCCTGTCGCGCACGCAACGCCTCAAGGCCGAGCAGCGCTTGAAATCGGGGCAGCTAAAAGCACTGGTGGCCACCGCGTCGCTCGAACTCGGCATCGACATCGGGACTGTCGACCTGGCGATTCAGATCGGCTCGCCGCACGCCATCTCGACTCTGCTGCAACGCATCGGACGTTCCGGCCACACGCTGGGAGCCACGCCGCGCGGCTGCGTCTTCGCGCTCAGCCGCGATGAGCTGGTCGAGTGCGCCGCGCTGCTGCGCGCCGTGCGCCGCGGGCGTCTCGACAAGCTGGTGATCCCCGCGCAGCCGGTGGACATTCTGGCGCAACAGATCGTGGCATCCGTCGCCTCCACAGGGCCAGAAGGCGAGTGGGATGAAGATGAACTCTACGCGATGTGCCGCCGGGCGTATCCTTATCGTGAGTTGACGCGCGCGCGCTTCGATGAGACGGTGCGCATGTTGGCCGAGGGCTTCTCGACAAGGCGCGGACGCAGCGGCGCGCATCTTCACTACGACGCCATCGGCAAGCGCATTCGCGCGCGACGCGGGGCGCGGCTGGCGGCCATCACCTCGGGCGGCGCGATTCCTGACAACGCCGACTATCAAGTTGTGCAGGAGCCGGAAAGCCTCTTCGTCGGCACGGTGAACGAAGACTTCGCCATCGAGAGCGTGCCCGGCGACATCTTCCTGCTGGGCAACACGGCGTGGCGCATCCTGCGCGTCGAGCAATCCACCCTGCGCGTGGCGGACGCCCACGGCGAGCCACCCACCATTCCCTTCTGGCTGGGCGAAGCGCCCGCGCGCACCACGGAGTTATCGAAGGAAGTCTCTGATTTGCGCGAAGAAGTCGGCAAGCGTCTCGACCCGCCTACGGAGGCCGCCGAGCGGCCGCATAGGAATGCGGTCAAATGGTTAGAGCAGGAATGTGGTTTAACTCCAGTCCAGGCCGCTGAGATTGTCGAATATCTCGCGGCCAGCCGCGCGGCGCTCGGCGTGATTCCCACGCAGAAAACGCTGGTGCTGGAACGCTTCTTCGACGCGAGCGGAGGCATGCAGCTCGTCGTGCATTCGCCCTACGGCGGACGCATCAACCGCGCATGGGGTCTCGCCCTGCGCAAACGCTTCTGCCGCAGCTTCAATTTCGAGTTGCAGGCGGCGGCGAATGAAGACGCCATCGTGCTGTCGCTGGGCCTGTCGCACAGCTTCCCGCTCGACGAGGTGTTTCATTATCTGCATCCCAACACGGCCGAAGACTTGCTGGTGCAGGCGCTGTTGGCCGCCCCCATGTTTCCCACGCGCTGGCGTTGGAACGCGTCGCGCGCACTGGCCATCCTGCGCCACAGCGGCGGACGCCGCGTGCCGCCCGCGCTGCTGCGCATGAAGTCGGACGATCTGCTGGCCAGCGTTTTCCCCGATAGCGCGGCCTGCGCCGAAAATTTAACTGGCCCGATCGAGGTGCCCGATCACCCGCTGGTCCAGCAGACCATTCACGACTGCCTCACCGAGGCCATGGACATCACCGGCTTCCTCGCGCTGCTGCGCTGCATCGAACAAGGCACGTTGCAACTCGTCGCGCGCGACACCACCGAACCGTCGCCGCTGGCGCACGAAATTCTGAACGCACGTCCCTACGCCTTCCTCGACGATGCCCCGCTCGAAGAACGCCGCACACGCGCCGTGCAGACGCGGCGCAATCTGGACTTCAAATCGACGGATGAACTCGGCCGTCTGGACTCCGAGGCCATCGAACTGGTGCGTCAGCAGGCCGCGCCGCAGGTGGAGAATGCCGATGAGTTGCACGACGCCTTGATGCTGGCCGGCTTCGTGATCGAATCGCAGCATCCTGGTTGGAGCATGTACTTCGAGGCGCTCGCCGCCACGCGCCGCGCCGCGTACTGGAAGAGGGAGGGGAGTCCCGCGCTGTGGATCGCCGCCGAGCGCCGCCCGCTGTTCGACGCCATCGCGCCGCAGGCCAGCGTCGTGCCCAACGTGGCCGCTCCCGCGCACGAACTGCAACGGAGGTGGACGCGCGAGGAAGCGCTGGCCGAAATCGTGCGCGGACGCATGGAGATGCTGGGTCCGACCACGGCGCGCGATCTGGCGCTCTCGGTCGGCGTGGCCACATCGGAGATAGAAACCGCGCTAGCCACTCTGGAAAAACAGGGCGGCATCTTTCGCGGACATTTTTCAGGCAGCCCGCAACTGGAGTGGTGCGACCGCCGCCTGCTGGCGCGCATTCATCGCGCCACGCTGGACCGTCTGCGCCGCGAGATCGAGCCGGTTACCGCCGCGGACTTCCTGCGCTTCCTCGCGGGCTGGCAACATGCCAGCGGCGAGCAGCGTGTCGATGGACCACTGGGACTTTCCGCGCTGGTGGGCCAGTTGCAGGGATATGAGATTCCCGCCGCCGCGTGGGAGAGTTCCGTTCTGTCGTTGCGCATGACGCGCTACGATCCGGCGTGGCTCGACCAATTGTGTCTGGCGGGCGAGGTGGCCTGGCTACGGCTCATTGTTCCCGGACCTCCGGCGGAGTCCGACCGTCAGCAGGCGGGCGCGAATCGCGCATCGCCCATCACGCTGCTCTATCGCCAGCAGATGCGCGAGTGGATGGCGGCGATGCGCACGCCTGCGAGCGAATTAACAGTGCCGCGACCGTCAGGGAGCGGTGGTTCGGCCTTCAGCGGAAAACCAACCACCGCTCCCTTACGGTCGCGGCTCTGTCACGAAGCGCTGGGCACGCGAGCGGCGATGACGATCGAATACCTTGAGCGCCACGGGGCGTCGTTCTTTCAGGACATCGTCAACGGCACGGGATTGCTGCGCACTGAGGTCGAGAGCGGGTTGCGCGAGTTGATCGCGGCGGGGCTGGTGATCAGCGACGGCTTCGCCGGTCTGCGCGCGCTGGCCATTGCGCCGGACAAGACGCTCGGCACCGGCGCGGCGAAGCACAAGGACGGGCGTCCCGGTAGCCTGCCCACGATTCCACACACCGCGGGACGCTGGTCGGCACTGCGGCGCGAGAGCGCAAACGCAAGTGGGCAAGAATTACAGCTCGGACGCGAACCGGCCCGAGTACCCGCCCAGGACCCAGCCCAGGACCCAGCCCATGACCCCGCAGAGATGTGGGCGCGGCAATTGCTGTGGCGCTACGGCGTAGTCTTTCACCGCATCCTGGAGCGCGAGAGCGGGCTGCCGCCGTGGCGTGATTTGCTGCGCTCATTCCGGCGGCTGGAGGCGCGGGGCGAGATTCGCGGCGGACGATTCGTCGCCGGGTTCTCCGGCGAGCAGTACGCGCTGCCGGAAGCGGTGGCGCAGTTGCGGGCTGTGCGGCGCGCGCCGGCAATGGACGAGATCGTGGTAATCTGCGGAGCCGATCCGCTGAATCTGGCGGGCATTCTGACGCCGGGGCGCAAGGTGGCCGCGCTGGCCACGCACCGCATTTTGCTGCGCGATGGCCTGCCGCTGGCGGCGCTGGAATCCGGCGAAGTGGTCGAGCTGCATCCGGCGGCGCGGGAGTTGGGCGCGCAGGCGCGTCAACGGCTGGAAGGTCCGCCGGGAGTGGCGTCCGCCGCTACCGCAAACCGGTAGTTTCGAGGATCGCGCGATCTGGCGCTATTTTCCAACGTCAGGGCACGCGTTTTTCTACGGAACAGCAGGTCCCTTGTCGCTGCGCTTGTCGGGATGACGACGGTTAAGGGGGGACGCCGCCGAATCGCAGACGCGTACGGGGCGTGTGATACAATAGCGCGTCGTAAGGGTTTGAACAGAGCCGCGACCGGAAGGGAGCGGTTACGGCGAATATCGAGCGCTCAATCAGAACCGTTCCCTTCCGGTCGCGGCTCTGATTAGATCGATTCCCCATCATGCCTTCCTTTCCTTTTTTCTTACTGCTCATCATGGGATTGATCATCCTGGCGAATGCCTTTTTCGCCACGGTGGAGTTCGCGCTGGTCAGCGCGCGGCGCACATGGCTGCAACAGAAGGCCGCGCAGGGCGACTCGCGCGCCGAGACGGCGCTGCATCTGATCTCCAACATGAACAAGGTGGTCAGCGGCACGCAGGTGGGCATCACCATGACCAGCCTCGCGCTGGGCTGGGTGGGTGAGCTGACGCTGGCTCGCGTGCTGACGCCCATGCTGGCGCCGCTCGAACCGAATGCCGTCTGGCTGGTGCATACGCTGGCCACGGCGCTGATGTTCATCGTGCTCACCTTTCTGCACGTGGTACTGGGCGAGCTGGTGCCGAAGCAAGTCGCGCTTGGACGCGCGGAACGGCTATCGCTACTGATCGCGTGGCCCATGCGCGTTTTCCTGAAGATCGCCAGCGCGCCGCAGGCGTTGTTGCACGCCAGTTCCTACGCCATTGCGCGGCACCTAGGCGCGTCCTCCACCGGGTCTCACGCGCACAGCTATTCCGGCGAAGAGTTGAAGTTGCTGGTAACCACCAGCTACCGCAGCGGCGCGCTGCCGGCCTATCAGCAGGAGATGATCCATAACGTGATCGACCTTGGCGAGCTGGCCGTGCGCGAGATCATGGTCCCGCGCACCAACATTGTTTCCATTCCGGTGCAGTCCAGCCTGGAAGAGGTGATCCGCAGGGTAACGGAGGATCTGCATTCGCGGCTGCCTGTATATGAGGATTCACCCGAGCACATCATCGGCGTGCTCTACGCCAAGGATCTTTACCGCGTCTGGCGCGAGCAGGAGTGGCTGCAACGAAAGGGCAAGAGCCTGGTCTCTCCGCGCGAGTTTTCTCTGCGCAGCATGGTGCGTGAAATCTCCGTGGTGCCGGAGAATAAGCCCATCGACGAACTGCTGCAGGAGTTTCAACAGAAGCGCAGGCACATGGCCCTGGTGGTGGATGAATTTGGCAACACCGTGGGATTGGTAACCATTGAGGACGTGCTCGAGCAGATCGTCGGCGAGATTGATGACGAGTATGACTGGACGCAACAGCAGGGCCGCCGGCTGGGCGCGCATACGCTGATGCTGGACGGCAACGTCAGCTTGCTCGATCTCGAGAACCAGTATGAAGTGGAGCTGCCGCGCGATCTCGGCTTTGAAACCATGGCCGGATTCGTCTTGTATCAGCTAGGACACATCCCGGCCAAGGGAGAATCATTCCATTGGGGGCCGTGGCAGGTTACGGTAAAGGAAGTGGAGCAGCACCGCGTGGCGCGCGTGGAGTTGAAGCGCGTGGAGCCGACCGCCGCTCCGCCGGAATCAGCCGGCAAGAAACCGTAGCATTGGGTCCTTTGGATGCGCGCGGGGCGACGCGGTTGCCAGGAACATCGAGTTCAGTTACAGGCCGGACCGAGACGAGGATTCATCGTATGGAGATGCTGGGCCCAAGACAGTGGATTCCCTGGCTCATCCGTGTGCGCATCTTCATCATCTCCTTTCTGTTGGGCATTCAGCTCATCCTTCAGCAAGCTGGCGGCATACAGGGCCTGATTGTCATCCAGGTTCCGCTGCCCTACTTTCTCGCGGTCATCGTTTTCTGGTATGTGCTGGCGCTGATCTTTCATATCCTGCACAAGATCAATGTGGATGACCGCGTGCAAGCCAACCTCCAGATGGTCCTCGACTCGGTGATGGTGAGTCTGATCGTTTACATCACCGGGGGCGTCGATAGCTTCTTCTATTTCCTGTTTCCGGTAACCATTCTGATGAGCAGCATTGTGCTCACCCGCATGGGCACTTACCGGCTGGCCGCGTTGTGTTTCGTGGAGGCCGCGCTGATTTTGCTGCTGCCGTTCGCGCAACTGATCCCCTCCTATTCCATTGAAGAACCTTCTCTGGAGTTCCTGCAATACAAGATCGCCACCAACCTGGCGGCGTTTCTGGCCGTGGCGTTCCTCGCCGGTAAACTGACGGATACGCTGCACCGCACCGGAGCGGAGTTGCGCAGCCGCTCGGGCCAGCTTGAAGACTTGCGCGCGCTGAATCAGGACATCGTGGAAAGCATGCGCGGTGGACTGATCACCACGGACCTGGAAGGACGTATTCTGCTGCTCAATTCGCCGGGCAGGGAAATTCTCGGGATTCCCGCCGTGTCGTTGGCCGGCAAGACAGTTCATGAAGTCTTCCCCGGACTGCCGCCCGTGCAACGTTATGCGGCGGAGATGGGGCGGCTGGAGATACTCTGGAAGGGGACCAAGGGCGACAAACAGTACCTGGGATTCAGCGTAGCGCCACTGACTCGAAACGGCGCCGTGGATGGCTTCGTATACAATTTCCAGGACGTTACGCAACTGAAACAGTTGCAGAGCGAGATTCAATTGAAGGACCGCATGGCCGCCATCGGGCGCATGGCCGCGGCCATTGCGCATGAAATTCGCAACCCACTGGCCGCCATCGCTGGATCCGTAAAACTGTTCTCGCGCATGGCCCAACTCAACCAGGACGAGCAGAAACTGATCGCCATCGTGCTGAAGGAGTCGGAGCGCTTGAACGGCATCATCACGGACTTTCTGCTCTACTCGCGCGAGAAGACCTATGAAATCAACTCCGTCAACGTCGCCGAGATATTGGAAGAAACTCTCACGCTGCTGCAGAATCACCCGCAGATGGACGAGCGCTTCCGCATCGAGCGCTTGATGCCGGTCCGTCCGGTGATCGCTCCGCTCGATGCCGACCGCATGCGTCAAGTATTCTGGAACCTGGGCGACAACGCCATCAAGGCCATGCCGGAAGGTGGCGTGCTGACCGTGGAATTGCGCACGGGTAATGAGCAGATGGAGATTCTGTTCCGTGATACCGGGATTGGCATCAGGCCCGGGCAGGCAGAAAAAATATTCGAGCCGTTCCAGACCGAATTCACCGGCGGCACCGGATTGGGATTGGCAATCGCTTATCAAATTATTCAGGCGCATGGCGGGACCATCCGCGCCGAATCGGAAGGCAAGGGCAGTACCTTGCACATTGAGCTACCGCTGACCACCGCGGAGAACACGCGAGACGCCCGCACCCTGACGACACCGCTTACAACTCATGGCTAATCTACTAATTGTTGACGACGAAAAATCCATCTGCGCGATGCTGGAGATCGCTTTCCGCTCGCAGGGCCATCGCGTGGACAGCGCCACCAGCGTGGACGGCGCGCTGCGCAAGCTGGAATCCTCGCACTATGATCTGCTGGTCTCCGATATCAAAATGCCCAATACCAGCGGCCTGGACCTGCTGGCTAAGGTCCACGAGACCTACCCCGAAATCCCGGTGATCCTGATGACCGCACACGGCACCACCAACACCGCGCTCTACGCGGGAAAATTGGGTGCAGCCGACTATGTGGAGAAATCGCACGAGTTTGTGGATGACCTGAAGTTCGCTGTCGACCGTGTGCTGGAGACGCTGCGCATCAAAGACGAAAACCAGATGCTGCGGCGCGAGCTGACCAAGGACCGCGGCCTCGACAAGATCGTCGGGCAAAGTCCGCCGATGAAGGCGCTGTTCGAGCTGCTGCTCAGCGTCGCGCCCACCAACAGCACCGCGCTGATCCTGGGCGAAAGCGGCACTGGCAAGGAGTTGGTCGCGCGCGCCATCCACGATCACAGCCGCCGCGCGGAGAAACCCTTTGTTACCATCAACTGCAGCGCGTTTCAGGAGACGCTGGTGGAGAGCGAGCTGTTCGGATACATGAAGGGCGCATTCACAGGGGCAACGGCCAACAAGAAGGGCCTGTTCGAATATGCCGCCGGCGGCACGCTCTTCATGGATGAGATCGGCGAGATGAGCGTGCCCATGCAGGTGAAGTTGCTGCGCGCGCTGCAGGAGCGCAAGATTCGTCCCGTCGGCGGAAATGAAGAAATTGATGTGGACGTGCGCGTGATCGCCGCCACCAACCGCGACCTGCAACAGATGGTCCGCGAGGAAAAGTTTCGCACCGACCTCTTCTACCGCATCAGCGTCATTCCCGTAATGGTGCCGCCGCTGCGCAGCCGCGCGTCGGACATCTCCCTGCTGGCGTTTCATTTCCTCGAACAGTTCCGCGTACAGATGGGAAAATCCGTCAGCGGCCTCACGGCGGAGTCCGTCCGTCTGCTGGAGTCCTACACCTGGCCCGGCAATGTGCGCGAACTCGAGAACGCCATTGAGCGGGCCGTGGCGCTGGAGCGTGGCGCGGAGATCACGCCGGATTCCTTGCCCGAGCGCGTCCTGCACGGTGGCGAGTCGCTGCACGTAGGCACGGGCGCAATGGACTTGCCACGTGACGGCATTGACCTGCATAATCACATCGAGCAGATCGAGCGCAAAATGTTGACGGCGGCCATAGCGCAGTCCGGCGGCGTGCGCACCAAAGCGGCGGACCTGCTCAAAATGAGCTACCGTTCGTTCCGCCACTACGCCAAGAAATACGGTATTTGAAGCGCGCGATCAGAGCCTCGACCGCCAGGGAGGTGGCATGCATAACGAATTGTATATCCTTCGAGCGTGCCCCCTCCCTGGCGGTCGGGGCTCTGATCGCAGACACAGAACTTAATTAATCCATGACCGAACGAAAATCCACACCGCTGCATTCGCGCATCTTCCTCGGCCTGGCGCTGGGCGCGCTGTGTGGAGGACTGGCCAACGCGTTCGCTCCCGCCGACCGCACGGCGCTCGATTGGCTGATCAATCGCGTAACCGAGCCCGCCGGACGCATCTTCCTCCGCCTGTTGCTGATGACCGTGATCGTGCTGGTCTTTTCGTCGCTCACGCTGGCCGCCGCGGGCATGGCCGATCTGCGCCGCCTAGGGCGCGTGGGACTGAAGACGCTGCTCTACACGCTGATCGTTTCGTCCATTTCCGTGGTCATCGGACTGGCCATCGCCAACGGCCTCCAGCCGGGCAAGCGCATCGCGCCGGAGACGCGCGCGATGTTGATGGAGCGCTATCGCGGCGACGCCGAGCGTCTGCCTCCGCCGCCCACCACGGGCAGCTTTATTGAGAATTTAATTCCCGACAATCCCTTCGCCGCGATGGCTAAAAATCCGCCGGACCTGATCGGCATCATGATCTTCGCGCTGATCTTCGGCTCCGCCCTCATCCTGATTCCCGCGGAGCGCTCGGCGAGCGTGCTCTCTTTGCTCGAAGGCGTCTATCTGACGGCGGCGAAAATCATCGAGATGATCATGCATCTGGCGCCCTACGGCGTCTTCGCGCTGCTGTTCACCATGACCGCGCGCTTCGGCTTCGGCCTGCTGGGCAGCATGTTGTGGTACGTGCTGGCGGTGCTGGCGGGATTGGCGATCCAGCAGTTCGTGGTGTATTCGTTCATTCTGAAATTCATGGCGCGGGTGAACCAATTTGAGTTTCTGCGCAAAATTCGCACGGTCATCCTCACCGCGTTCTCCACCTCCAGCTCCAACGCCACGCTGCCCACCGCCCTGCGCGTGGCCCACGAAGAGCTGCATTTGCCGCGCGGCATCTCGCACTTCGTGCTGACCATCGGCGCCACCGCCAATCAAAATGGCACGGCGCTCTACGAAGGCGTTACGGTGCTGTTTCTCGCGCAGGTTTTCGGCGTGGATTTAACGCTGGGCCAGCAGGCCATGCTGCTGGTGATGGCGGTGCTGTCAGGCGTGGGCACAGCCGGCGTTCCCGCCGGATCGATTCCCTTTGTGATGTTGATCCTGAATCAGGTGAATATTCCAATGGAGGGCATCGCCATCATCCTGGGCATCGACCGCATTCTGGATATGTCACGCACGGTTCTGAATGTAACCGGCGATCTCGTCGCCGCCGTCTATATCAGCGCCACGGAACCAGCCGAGACGTGATGCTCAACGACCGCGCGCGGGCGGCTCCCCAAAATTAAATGGCTGAAGTTCTTTCGCCTCACCCAGCGCGGCGGCCTGCGACGCAATCTTCGCGAAATCTCCCACGATGAAAATGGTCGCCTGGTCCGGTTTGAGATACTGCTTGGCCACGCGCTCGATGTCCGCCGCGGTAACAGCCTGATATCCAGCGAACTCTTTCTCCAGGTAATCGGCGGGCAGTCCGTCGAATTCCACTCCCATCACCGCGCCGAGTGAGCGCGATGGCTCCGAGTAATTGAAGACATAGCTGTAGAGGAACATCTCCTTGGCCATGTCGAACT
This sequence comes from Bryobacterales bacterium, assembly GCA_009697505.1. Lineage (GTDB taxonomy): Bacteria > Acidobacteriota > Terriglobia > Bryobacterales > Bryobacteraceae > Palsa-187. The sequence continues at coordinate 31,597 of SHUD01000018.1, read as the reverse complement.
CATTCTTGGTGATCTTCGTGGTCATCATTTTGTGAATCTCGTCCAACGTTGACTGGATGGCCTGCACTGTTGATTCGGTTTTGGTCTGCGCCGCGGAGATGAAAAAATTAATGTCTCGCGTGCTGGTGGGATACGAGCTGCCCACGGAGTACGCCAGGCCTTCGTCATTGCGCACGCGCTTGCCGAGCCGCGACGTCAGGCTCCCGCCGCCGAGGATGTCGTTCATCAGGCTGATGGCGAAGCGGTCGGGATTTTCGCGGTTGATCCCCCAATGCCCCAGGTAAAAATGCGACTGATTGATCGGCTTCGAAACATAGTAAACCCCGGGCTTCGGTTGAGGATTTACTTTTGGCAGAGGCGGCAAGCTGACCTGGGCGCGCGGCCAGTCGCCAAAAATTTCGCGGATCATCTGGAGCATCTCCGCCTTGTTGAAGTCGCCGGTGAGTCCGATCATCACCTGATTGGGATGGAAATACTTTTGATGGAACCGATCGAGGTCGCCGCGCTCAATCTTCTGAATGCGCTCGAAGGTGGGCGTGCGACCGGCTGGATGAGCCTCGGTGTAGAGCAGTCGCGCGAATTCGCGGCGCAGGATGGGGCCGGGCGAATCGTTCGATGAGCGCAGGTTGAACAGCGTCTGACGCTTGGCCAACTCCAATCGCTCACCGTCAAAATCGGGATTGCGCAGCACCTCCGAAAGTATCTTCAATCCTTCGGCGGCATCTTTCTGCAGCAGATTAATGGACACGCTGCACGACTCCTGCTGCATGGAGACGTTCAGGTTGGCGACGAGGGAATCGAGTTTTTCCTCGAGCTGGTCGGGATTGTAATTCTTCGTCCCACCGCGCCGCATCATCTCGCCCAGCAGCGTCGCCGTGCGCAACTCTTCAGGCGTTTCGTAGTAGCTCCCCGCGCGCACCATGGCCACGGCATCGAACAGCGGCAGGCGGTGATCCTCCTGCATGTAGACGATCAGGCCATTCTCCAATACCACGCGCTCAATTTCTTTTCCAACCACGGGAAACTTCGGCGGCAGCGGCGGCCCCTTCAACTTCATCGCCTGATTCCAGCCCTCGGAGTGCTTGTCCGCATTCGCTGAAAGCGGCGCGGCGGGACGCGACTCCTGAGCCGCTCCACTCGAAACCGCGAGAAGAAAACCCACCAGCAATGCCGGCGCCACGGCGGTGATTTCTTGATGCAAAAATCGTCGTATGTCAGACATCATGATTGCCCCAATTCTATATTTACCGGCAGTCATTGCACGGCCTCCATGGACTGCGGATCCCCGGACTCTTCAGCGGCAAGAGGGCGCAACTCACCCACGGTGCGGTTTTCCGGGCTGAAATATTTCTTGGCCATGGCCTGCACTTGCTCCCCGGTAACCGCTTTGGTTTTCTCGACCTCGGTAAAAATGTATCGCCAATCCCCGGCAATGTGTTCCACGCCGGCGATCATGCGCGCCACGCCACTGTTGGAGCGCAGGGCGCGAATCATGGACGCATCCACCGCGTTGCGCACGCGCGCCAACTCTTCGGCTGTGGGGGGCTCCTTCTGGAATTTTTCGATCTCCTCGTAGATAGCCTCCTCAACTTCCGCAATCGTCTTGCCCTGCGCGGGCGTTGCGGAAACGATGAACAGATTCGGGTAAAGCGAGGAGTTCGACCCGGCGGATACATCCAACGCAACTTTCTTTTCGAGCACCAGGCTTCTATACAGACGACCCGTGCGCGACCCGCGCGTCACACCCGAAAGCAACTGGCCCATCACGTCCAGCGCGAACGTGTCTTCGTGTCCGGCCTGAGGAATGTGGTAGCCGATCAGCAGATCGGGCTGCGCGTCAAACGCGACCACCACGCGGCGCTCGCCCGGCTGATCCGGCTCGTCGCTGATGTGGCGCCTCGGCTGACGCTGCGCGGGGATCGAGCCGAAATATTTCTCCATCATGGCGATGGTCTTCTTCGGATCGATGTCGCCGACGATGGCCACAATGGAGTTGTTAGGCGCGTAAAACGTCTTGAAGTATTCGAGCACTTCCTCGCGCGTGTAGTTATCGATGTCCGAGGCCCAGCCCACCACTGGATTTTTGTAAGGATGAGCCTGAAACGCGGTCGCCTGGAAGCGTTCCCAGAGCAGGCCATCGGGATTGGTGTCGGTGCGCAGGCGGCGCTCTTCATGGACTACGTCGCGCTCCGCATAAAATTCGCGGAAGATGGGATTGGCCATGCGGTCGGCCTCAATGTATGCCCAGACCTCCAGCTGATTGGAGGGCAGCGACAAAAAATATTGAGTGGAGTCGGCTCCCGTCGAGGCGTTCAAACCCACCGCGCCGAGACGCTCGTAGGTCTGCGAAAGCTCATCGGTAACCACAAACTTTTCCTGCTCCTGCTGTAGCCTGGTCATCTCTTCTTCCAGCTTTTGAATCTTCTCCTCATCCACTTTTTGGAATGCCGACTCGCGCTTGTCCCGCTCCGCCGCAAGCTGCGCGTAGGTTTGATCAATCTTCTCCATGATCGGCAGCTCGCCCTTGTAGCTGGCGGTCCCATACGTTCGCGTGCCCTTGAACATCATGTGTTCCAGCATGTGCGCGATGCCGGTCTTGCCCTGCGGGTCATTGACGCCGCCCACTTTGAACTGCATGTAGAGAGAGACGATGGGCGCGTCGTGCCGCTCGACCATGAGCAGGCGCATGCCGTTCTTGAGCGTGTGATCCACCACGTTCAGATCCACTTTCTGCGCTCTCGCGAGGGCGCTCGCGGCGAGAGCCGCGATCAGCAACCAAGCGGACATCCGCACGCGCGGCAGCCCAGTCGCCAGCGTTCGCGTGTAGTGCCTTCTATCTCTTCTCACTCGACTGATGCTTTGCATTTCCATCCCTCTCGATGCTCTAGCTACTCGTGCCAGGCTGCGCCGTTCACTCGCGCCAGCCAGTGCCCTTCACCTCAGGCACCTCAGGCACAGGCGTGCCGGATATTGGTGGCGGCTGAAAGCATGGTTGACGAACATCCTGATGAACGAATTTGATGATATGTGAGTTTTCCGGCCATTTCCACTATATTAGAGGTGTCTGCGGCGAATCCCGTTGCCTGTTGGCAGCAAGGATTTTGTATCGCCAAAACACTTTCCATGTGAGGTTCGCTTTGCCTACTCCACGAAAGAGCAACTACAAAGCCGCCATCGTTACCGTCGTGTTCGGCGTGGTGATGATGGGCATAATCGCCTATGAGACCATGGGCCTGCGCCAAGTGGAATGCGAAGTGTGCATGGAGTTCGAGGGCCGCAAGAAATGCCTGCTGGTGAAGGGCGAAAGCGAAGAGAACGCCATGCAGACGGCCAAAGACAACGCCTGCTCGTTCATCACCAACGGCCGCGCCGAAGGGTTCCGCTGCAGCTCAACGCCACCCGCCAGCGTGAAGTGCATGACGCTGTAACGCTAATTTCTCAAGCCCAAACAGAGCCGCGACCGGAAGGGAGCGATTGCTCGATCGTATTATAACGATCATGCAACCGCTCCCTTCCGGTCGCGGCTCTGTTGAACAAGAACACCCTAGAAATCAGGGCGCGCGCCTTCGGGACGGCGCTTGAGCAACTCATCGTAGGTGGAGATGAGTGCGCCTGCGGGCTTCAGGTTGGTCTCCTGCGAGAAACCTGTGGCCAGGAAAATGATCTTGCCGTCGAGCATCGTCAACTGCGGGCGAATGTCGCTGACCTGCTCGTCAGGGATGGTCATGTAGTCCTTGTCGAGCACCACCAAATCGGCCAGCTTGCCTTTTTCCAGCGAGCCCACTTTGTCCCCCTTCAGGACATATTCGGCGGCCCAACGCGTAATGGTGTGCAGCGCTTCGGTCTTGTTGAGCTTTTCCTGCGCGCCCCAGACCTTCCCCTTGCGGTCCTTGCGAGTGAGCAGAATTTCCATCTCAAACCAGGTGTACATGTCGCGGTCGGATTCATACGTCACATGCACCCCGGCGTTGATCATGCTCTTCATGGGGACCATGAAGTTGTTGGCGACCTCCTCGCCGTAAGCCGTCGCCACGCTGCCCGCGCTCTCCACGTACTTTGGCGCGCAACTGAAGCCGACGCCCAGCCGCTTGGCCTTGGGCAGGTCTTTCACATTGACCAGGAAGCAGTGATCGAACGCCCAACCCTTGGTGGCCGCGGCACCCTTCTGCTTCTGAATCTCCTCGACCATGTTGAGCAGCGAGGCCACCGAACGGTCGCCAGCCACGTGCGTGTTGGCGAAGCGGATGCCGAGCATCCCCTGGGCCATGGTCCATTCCTGGAAGTAGTTGCCAGTGATCTTGGCGCTGCGCTTGGCTGCGCCGGAGAACTCGCTGTCCGTGTGGCACTGGCCGAGCGGCCACCAGCCATCAATCGCGCCGTAGGATGAAATACGCTTTTGATTGGTACAGGCGCGAGTGCTGGCGCCGTCGACCGCGGTGGGCGCGACGGACGTTACCCAGAACATGTCGTCGCCTGAGCCGACCAAGCCCACATATTGCTTCAGGTCCTGCGCCGGATTCTTCAACGTGCCGAAAACTTCTTCGCGCCCGTAGCCGAGACGGAAGGTCATCTGGCCCTTGGAATGGAGCAACTGATAGGCCTTCAGCGTCTCCTGCGGAACGCGTGTCGAGATGGTGGTCAGGCCGGAGGCGGCCAACTCATCGTTATACAGCTTGAAGTAAGGAGCCAGCACCGCGGGCTCGCGATCCAAAACATAGTCGCCGAGCAGACGGCTGGCCGGAGGCTCCAGATGCCCATCAGGACGGCCCGCATTATCGATCCAGAAGCGACCGTATTTGGTGATGAAGTCGGAGTAGCCGCGCTTGTTCCAAATAATGTCGATGGCCATGCTATTCAGCAGGAAGCCGTTGAAGTCCGGGATGCCCATCGAGAGCACAATCGGATTGTCGGGCGAAATCTTGTCGAGGTCATAGCGGTTCATGTCGTCGTAGAGAATCTTGGCTTGCGCAGCGTTGCCGCCGCCGCCGGTGAAGGACAACTGATTCTCAAAATAAACCCACTTGCCCTTGGGAAATTTGTTCTTGTCCATCAGACCCTTGATCTGGTTGAGCACGTCCTGCTCCGTCTTCACGCCCTTCCAGTCGACGGGGTAGCGATGGTTCTCCTGCGGCGTCATCACCGAGCCGTAGGTATCCTCGGCGTAGCTGTGGATGTGGTTGTGCGTATCGATCAAGCCGGGGATTAATGTACGGCCTTTCAGATCGATCACTCGCGTGTTAGGACCGCGCAGCGCCATAACCTGCGCGTTGGTGCCCACGGCGGCAATCTTATTGCCCTGCACGGCGACGGCCTGCGCGATGGAAAAATTGGCGTCCACGGTGAGGACCTTGCCGTTGTGCAGGATCGTGTCGGCCTGCTGCGCGCGCAGCGTGGGAGAAGATAGAAACGTCATGCCGACCAGCGCGGCGATGATTGCGGAGACCCGCAATGAGTTGCTTCTGAGCATCATCACAATACCTCCAAACATCAAAACACCTCCAAAGAGTTAACCAAAAACGAGTGCTGAATATGCAGGAAACATCATATGCCTACTGGATTAGACGCGCAAGCCGCCCAAGCGGTTTCCCGCCGGGCGGCTCGCCTTTCTAGCAGGTTCGATCTAGAACGTCATTTTCAAAAATTAGAACGTCAGCTTCAGGCCCAGCTGCACCTGCCGTGCCGAAGTGGAGGTGGTGGTGATACGCCCCGTCTCGGCATTGCCGCGGTTGCTGGCGTCGAAGCTGTTCAACACCGGAATGCCGAGGTTGGCGCGATTGAGAATGTTGTAAGCCTCCAGACGAAACTGCAGCTTGGCGGCCTCGGTTACGTTGTAGTTCTTCGAAAGCGTAAAGTCCACGGTGGCGCGTCCGGGCAGGATGACCGTGTTGCGACCCAGGTTGCCGAGCGTTTGTTGCGTGGGCGCCGGAGTAAATACGCAAGGATCAAAGTAGAGTTCTGGCGTGCCCAGTGGGGTGCCGGCCGCGATGGTGCGTGTGCCGCCGGCGATGGTCAGCGTGCAACCGGCCGATGTCCCGCTGGAAGGATTATTATTCGCGCCCGGCTTCAAATCTGGGAATTGCTGGCGCACGCCGCTGCCGGTCATGCCGCCCGATGGCGTGGCATCGACGGTCGCCGGCACACCACCATAGAGACTCATGACGCCGCTCAACTGCCAGCCGCCCACCACTGCGTTGGCCCATGCGGGCATCCCAGCGCCGATTGCCTTGCCATTGCCGAACGGCAGTTCGTAGATCGAGTTGACGGAGAGGACGTGGCGTATATCGAATGACGACAGGCCGCGATACATTCCCTTGTCCGGGTAGTAGGTGATCCAGTTCACGCCGGTGTTGGAGTCGCTGGCGGTCTGATTGCCGGAGATGTCGTCAATGTTGCGCGACCAGGTGTAGGAGACACCGTACTGCAAGCCGCGATTCATGCGGCGCTGCAAGCTGAGTTGCATCGAGTTGTAGAACGAATCCGCTCCAGGATAACGCATGCGCAGATCGTCGAAGGACTTGTTGGGCCGGGAGCTGGTGGGGAACACCGCGCGGCCGCTTGAGAAATCGCCGAAGGCCACGTTGATGTCCGCCACCGCCGGCAGCCGCACGCCGCGCGAGCCGACATAGCCTACGGATACCGTGGCGTTCGAGGTCAACTGATGCTGCAGGGTGAGGTTGTACTGCATGACGTACGGCGTCGTAAATTTATGCTGCGGAAAGTCCGGCGCGGGACGGCCCGTGCAGCGCTGGTCGCTGGTGGGCGAGGTCGGGTCCTGCGAGCCGCACAGCCGGAAAATATCCGGGAACGGAACAGGCACGGTAACGCCGTTGATGGTCTGCGGGGTGGCCTGTGTCTCAATCAGGAAGGGCGGCATGCGGAACACCGCGGTGCGCCACCAGGTGTGGGCGAATTGCAGATGGAACATTCCCCAGCCGCCGCGCAGCGCGGTTTTCTGATTGCCGAAAACGTCATAGGCAAAACCAATTCGCGGAGCGAAATTCTTCTTCGAGGGATTATCGATCCAGGGGCTGCCCGTGGTGATGTCTTTCAACGTCGCGCCCAGCAGGACATTCCGGTCGCCGCGGAAATTACCGATGCGGCCATAGCGTTCGCGCGGAATGCGGATGAATTCGTAGCGCAGGCCCAGGTTCAGCGTCAGGCGCGGCGTGACCTGAAAGTCATCCTGGAAATACAGGCCGTTGATCTCCTGGCTCATGCTGCGATAAGCGTCATTGAAGGCGGCCGAGATAGCGCCGCGAAAGCGGCTGGAGTTGGCAGCAAAGAAGTTGGTGACCGAACCAAAAGTGTAGTCGCCTGCGTCGCGGCCGGGCAGCCAACCAAAGAACTGGATGGTGTTCCAGTTGAAGCCGAATTTAGTCGAGTGTGCGCCCTTGATGTAGCGGGCATCCACGACGTACTGGTACGAGTTGTTGGTCAGTCCGCCGCCGGTGGTTCCGTTGCCAATGGAACTCGGCCCGTTGGTGATGGCGATGGCGCCCATCTGAGTGAAGGCGGGGTTGAACAGCAAGTTCGGATCAATGTCAGGATTCTGCGAAAGCTCCAGCGGATTGGTGCGCGAGAATCCTCCGCGGAACGAGACTAGAAATGAGGGCGAGAAAATGTGCGTGTCTTCGATGGTCACGAAGTGGTTGGTGTTTTTGAAATTGTTCGTATACTCAGGAAACGAAAATGGGACGACCTGCTTCGAGTCCGAGAAGCTGTAGCGCATGAAGAACGAATCGTTCTCCGAGAAGTGATGATCGCCGCGCATCTGGTAGTAATCCTCGTTGACCGGCGTGGAAAAATCGAAAATGTAATCGCCCAACTGGCCGCGCGTTTCGCCGTTCGGCGACGGCCACAGGCGCAGATAGGGCGTCACGCGTGGATCAATTCCGGGCGTGAGTTTCGCGGCGTCCGTAAACGTGGTGCTCTGAATGGTCTGTCCCTTGCGCTCGCGGAAGCCCTCATAGAGGCCGAAGAAGAAGCTCTTATCGCGGATGATGGGCCCGGCCAGGCTGCCGCCAAATTGATTGCGCGCGAAGGGCGGCTTGATGGCGTCGCCGCTCGCGTCGCGCGCGCCCAGCTTGTTGGTCTCCCACTTCTTCGCGTCGAGGTTGTCGTTGCGCAGATACTCGAACAGGGTGCCGTGATACTGATTCGTCCCCGCGTTGGTGGCCAGATTGAAGATGCCGCCAGCGCCGCGTCCAAACTCGGCGGAGTAGGCGTTGGACTCGACTTTGAATTCGCGGATGCCGTCGGAGCCTAGGAAATTGCCGGAGACGCCGGTGGGCGTCTTCATGTTGGATGATTCGATGATGATGCCGTCCATGAGAAATACGTTCGTCGTCAGCCGCCCGCCGGAGACGGAAATCAGCTTGCCCCCTGTGGACCCGCGCCCGCCCTGCTCGCCGTAGGCGGAATACTCGACCGCGCCGGTTTGCAGTGTAATCAATTGCGTCAGGTCGCGCCCGTTGAGCGGCAGCTCCTGAATGGTGGCGCTCTCGACGAGCTGGCCGACGCTGCCCTTCACGGTATCCACCAGCGGGGCTTCGCCGGTTACTTCCAGAATCTGCGAGACCGCGCCGACCTGCAAATCAAAATTGACGATGGCCTGACGACCCAGCGTCAGGGTGATGCCGCTGCGCGCCTCGGTCTGGAAACCTTGCGTGGAAGCCGTAACCTTGTAATTGCCCAGCGAGAGCGCGGGCGCGTTGTAGCGACCGGCGCTGTCGGTGGTGGCGGTGCGGGTGATGCCGGTGTTCTCATTGACGATTACCACCTGCGCGCCGGGCAGCACCGCGCCGGAGGAATCCGCCACGCGCCCCGAGATGGTCGCCGTGGTATCCTGCGCGCGCAACGTAATGGTCAGGGCGGCGGAAACCAGCGATAGAACGATCACCAACGCCAGCACGGACCTTTGAATGAAATGTTTCATGGAGTGATCCCTTCCTTTCAGTTCACACAAAAACGATGCGGGCGGCGGATGGACCCACCGCCCGCAATGGGGTGCATTGAGTTGTTCTCCGGCCCATGCCGAAGCTTAGAACTTCAGCTTCAGGCGCAACTGAATCTGCCGGGCCGAGCCCGTCGTATCATTGATCTCGCCGACCGTGGAACTGGCCAGGAATCCAGTGGCGCTGAAAATGTTGCGCTCAGGACCGCTGAGATTCACGCGATTAAAGAAGTTGAAGGCATCCATGCCGAACTCCAGCGTTTTCGATTCGCTAAAGCGATAGGACTTGGAGAGAGTGAAGTCCACCACGGCGCGTCCCGGCATTTCGATGGTGTTGCGGCCGAGATTACCGAACGTGCGATTGGGCGCTGGTTGGAAAGCGCAGGGATCAAAATACAGCTCCGGCGTACCCAGCTTGGTGCCCGCCGCATAGGTCTTGCTAAGCGTCGCGGAAAGCTGCAACGTGCAACCGGCGGTGGTTCCACTGGTGGGGTTGTTGGAGAATCCGGCCTTCAAGTCGGGGGACTCGTTGCCATTTCCCAGCGTGGTGAAGCGCACCGAATTGCTGATGGTGGAGGGGAAGCCGGAGGCGAGTGTAACGATCCCGCCCACCTGCCAGCCGCCGATAATGTGATCGGCGATTCCGCTCATTCCGCCGCCAATGGCTTTGCCCGTGCCGATGGGAAGTTCATACGTCGAATTGAAGGTGAGGACGTTGGTGGCGTCAAAGGAGGAGCGGGCTTTGTAAATCCCGTGTTGATGGTAATTGGGGATCGAGTTGGGACCGCTGTTCGTGTCGCTGGCGGTCTGGACGCCGGAGATTTCGTCCAGATTCCTCGAGAAAGTGTATGCGCCGCCCAGTTGCAGACCCTGCGAGTACTTCCTGGTCACATTCACCTGCAGCGAGTTGTACCAGGAGTTCATGCCGGGATAGCGCAGGCGGATGAGATCGAAGTTGGGGTTGGGGCGCGTCGCGGTAACCGTGGTGCCGGCGGCGTTGAACAGGCTGGCCGGGAACACCAGGCGGCCATTTTCCTCGACGGGATCATAGCCGTTCACGTCAGAGACGCCCGGCAGGCGGATGCCGCGCGAACCGGCGTATCCAACCGTTACTACGGTGCTGGCGTTGAGTTGGCGCTGCACATTGAGGTTGTACTGAATCACGTACGGGCTGTTCCCGGTTTGCTGCACGGTGTCTGGTGCGGCACGACCGGGGCAGGGATTGCCCACCGTAATCAAGGGGCTCTGCACACTGCATAGTGCGGCCATATTCGGGAAAGGCACGGCCTGCGTGGCCTCAACCTCCACCAAGAACGGCGGCACGCGGAATCCCGCGGTGCGAATCCAAGTCTGGTCAAAATTCATAAAGAACAAGCCGCCGCCGCCGCGGATGGCGGTCTTGCCCGATCCATCGACGTCCCAGGCAAAGCCCAGCCGGGGAGCAATGTTCTTGAGCGACGGATTGTCAAACCACGGATTGCCGGTGGTCAACCCATTGACGCCGACGGAGGTGGTGGGAGTGCGCATGAAATTTACATCGCCCTTGAAGTTGGCCACGCGGCCATAGTTCTCCGTGGGCACGGTGATGAATTCGTAGCGCACGCCGAGGTTCAGCGTCAGCCGGGGCGTCACGCGGAAATCATCCTGGAAATACATGGAGATGATGTTCTCGCGGAAGCTGCGGAAGGCATCGTTGAAGCCCGGCGCAATGGCCCCGCGGAAGCGCTGCACGACGGCGTTGAAGAAATTGGGGATGGAATTGAATGTGTAATTGGCGGCATCGCGCGCCGGATTCCAGCCATTGAACTGAATGCGGTTCCAGTTAAATCCAAACTTCATGCTGTTGCGGCCCCTGGTCCAATTCACGTCATCAATGAACTGGAAGGAGTTCAGGACACGAAACTCTCCCGTTACGCCTTCGCCCACTCCATTCACGCCGGTTACGCCCAAGTCTCCGAGCTGGCCGCTGGAGGGTACGAAGAAGAGCGCGGGGTTGATGGGTGCCTGGGTCGTCTTGTTGATCGGGCGCGTGCGGTTGTAGCCCATGCGGAAGGTGTTCAACACCGAGGGGCTGATGATGCGGTTCCACTCGATGGTCGAGTATTGGTTGCGGACACTATCCGTTACACGGTCGCCGGGGAAGCCTCCGCCGTCGGACAGACGCTCGCGGTCCGAATTGAGCAGCGTATAGCGTCCGAAGATCGAATCGTTGTCGGTGAGTTTATGATCCACCCGCACCTGGTAGAGGTCTTCCGCGGTGGGCTGGCCTGACGTGAAGTTGTATCGTCCGGTTCCATCGTCCAGCAACTGACCGTTCGGCAGGAGCCACAGATCGGGACTGGTCAGATAGGGCACGATCTCGGCACGAATGCCATCAGCATTGCGCGTCCCATCGGTGGCCGTGGTAACCCGCGTCCCATTGGGCCGCAGGTTCCGGCGCAGCCCTTCGCCGAAAGTGATCAGGCTGCTGGTAACGCCCAGTCGCTCGCGATAGGCTTCATAAGTGCCAAAGAAGTGGGTCTGATCTTTCTTGATAGGTCCGCCGAGGCTGCCGCCGAACTGATTGAGCTTGAACTCCGGCTTCGCCAGATCAGCCTTTTTAGTCTCCCATTGGGTGGCATCCAGATTGTCGTTGCGGAGGTATTCGAACGCCGAGCCGTGGAACTGATTGGTGCCGCTCTTGGTGGCCACGTTGAAGATGCCGCCGGTGCCGCGTCCGTACTCAGCCGAGTAGGAATTGGTCTCCACGCGGAACTCGCGCACGGCCTCCGCGCCGAGGAAGTTGCCGGAAGTACCGGTGGGCGTTTTCTGCGTGTAAGATTCGATGGACACGCCGTCAATGAGAAAGACGTTGGTGGTGGGGCGACCGCCGGAGACCACCAGCAGTTTGCCGCCTTCCGAAGACGCGCCGGTATACTCCACCGCGCCGGTCTGCAGGGTGATGAGCTGCGCGATATCGCGGCCATTGAGTGGAAGCTCTTCAATCGTGGTGCTATCGACCAGCGAGCCGAGGCCGCCCTTGGTGGTCTCCACCAGCGGCGCTTCGCCGGTCACTTCCACGGTGTTGGCGACGGCGCCCACCTGCAACTGAAAGTTGACGATCGACGTGCGGCCCACGGAAAGCTCGATCGGTCCCCGCGCCTCAGTCTGGAATCCTTCCAGGCTCCCCGTAACTTTGTAGCGGCCCAGACCCAGCGCCGGGGCGCTGTATCGCCCGCCGCCATCCGTCTGGATGGTGCGCGATATGCCGGTCTCCTCGTTCAGCAGGACGATGGTTGCTCCCGGCACGACGGCTCCCGAGGAGTCAGTAACTGTTCCCGCAACGGTGCCGGTGGTCGCTTGCGACCATCCGCTCGCCGCGACGAACAACAACACTGCGAGCAAGCTCGCTCTGATTGCCAATTTCATAGGGCCTCGCTTTCTAAATTACCAATAGATTGCGGTCCAAAACTCATTCGAGCCTGACCAAGCCTGGAGAAAATGTAGTTCTACCAACTATTATTGGCTCCGTTTTAGCAGAGTACCCAGATGCAAGTCAAGGTGATTCGGCGGTGGGTACGGGATGATGCAACAGAGCCACGACCGTCAGGGAGCGGGGGTTAATCTTGCCCCAAATCTAACCACCACTCCCTCCCGGCCCACGGCCAGCCGGGGTGTTCCATCGCGGCTCAGTTAATTACTTCTTGGCCGCGGCCAGGTCCTTCGCGTATTGCTCCTTGAAGCCCTTCTCGAAGCGCACGATGTAGTCCTTGTAGCCCTGCGGGTCAATGAACGGGTTGGGGCCGGGCTGGCCCATCTTCTTCAACTTGCCCTCTAGGTCGTAGTGGCTGGTGTGCGAAACGAGGAACACCTCCGCCGGGATGCTGCGCAGAATGTCGAACGAGCGCATGTAGTCCTCGGCGATATTGGGGTACTTGGAATAATTCACCAGCGGCACGCCGCCGTTCAGGCCCATGCTGCAGATGAAGATGGCCTGCCGCTTCTTGCCCGCGTCATCCACCATCATGGTGAAGGTGGAGCAACCTTGGGTGTGCCCGGCGGTCTTGCGCGCGGTTAGCGTCGTTGAGCCAATGGTAAGCTGTTCGCCTTCCTTGATGATCTTGTCCACTTTCACCGGCTCCCAGAGCTTGCGGCCGTCGCTTCTGAAGTCGCTGACACCCCCGTCTTCCAAAGATTTCACCTCCTCGACCATGGCCACCACCGTGGCGCCGGTCAGCTTCTTCATCCCGGCCAGACCATTCACATGATCGGAGTGGGCGTGGGCGTTCAGCAGATACTTCACGTCCTTTATCTTGAAACCGAGGTCCTCGATGTTCTTCACCTGCTGGGCGTTGATATCCTCGTATACGGCGTCAATCAAGAAATGCCCCTGCGGCGTGGTGATGAGATACGCCGCGTTGTTGGAGAAGCCCACGAAGTAGATGTTGCCTATGATCTTGAACGGCTTCACGTAATACTGCCCGTGCAGCGGGCCGTTGCGATCCCCCACGGCGGCTGAGCCAGAACTCTGCTGCGCGACGGCGCGCGTGGCCGCCAGAAGCACTGACAGCAGCGCCGCCGCGAGTACACCTCGGGTTATTCGTTTTGCAATCATTTTGGAAATTCCTCTCTTCATTAGCCTGTTCTACATACCAATCTCACTATTGCTTTAAGCAGTCCCAATCCCCAAAGGGGCGTCAGATTCCAGCCCAGGGCGTGAGCCCGGGGACATCGGTCCCCAATTCGCATCAAGCCCCGGAGGGGCGGAAGAGCCTCCCACTGCATTCTGTCGCCCATACCGGGGCTGGTTGTTTCTTCCATCCGCAACCCCCGGGCTCACGCCCTGGGCTAGAATCTGCCGCCCCTTCGGGGCTCGTCTTGAACTCGGAAACTCTATGCCAACTGCGGAAACAGTCGGCGCATGTGCCCCCTCCCTCGCGGTCGGGGCTCTGATGCACGATGGGGAAAATCGTCTAGTAACTGCCGTGCGGGCGCACCGCATCTTTCTTGTAGACTGGATTGAATGGGACGTAGCCCTCGCGGTTTGGCATCTTCACCCTGGGCAGCGATTTGGCGTCCATCACTTCGTCTTCCTTGATAATGTTGTTCTTGCTGAGAATGAACGCGGTCAGCGCGTAGACCTCTTCATGCGTCAGCGTGCCGCGCACCGGCGTGGGCGGCATGTCGCGATTGATGAAGTCCCACACCGTCGTCGCAAATCCCCAATAGCTGCCGATGCTGCGCTCGATCCGCAGAGAGGTCAGCGTGCCTTCCCCGCCCCGTAGACGCGGCCCTCCCTTGCCATCCATGAGATCAACGCCATGGCATCCCGCGCATTTCGCTGCGTAGATCGGCGCGCCTTGTTTCGCAGTGCCGCTGCCGGGCGGCAACTCCTTGCCCGACGGGCCGACGGAAATATCCCAGTCCTTAATCTCCGTGGCGCTGGGCGCGCGGCCCACGCCGGAATACTTCGCCGACTGCGCAAACGCCGTCGCGCAACTCAATAACCCAACCACGAGCGAGAGATGCTTAAATGAACGCGAAACCATTTTCGATGCTCCCATCTGCGTTGATGCGCCACGGTTGAATAGCGTTAAACAAATTGATCGGGTTGCGCGTCTGCTTCCACCAATCGGCGGGCACACCCCAGGCCTTACTCAATTCGGCGAGCGTCGGCTGCGTCTGGCCCCGCTCATCTTCGCAGCGCGACAGCAGCGTGGTGGCCTTGCCGTCCCACGTCCAAGGCAGGCGGAAGCGTGTGTGGGCCATGCGCTGGACAGGACCTTGGAGAGCGGCGGGCTGCCACGTCGCGCCGTTGTCGGCGGAGACCTCTACCTTGCGGATCGCGCCGCGGCCCGACCAGGCCAGGCCAATAATCTCGTGGAAGCCGGGGCCGGAGAGCGTCTGCCCGCCGGAGGGCCGCGTGATCACCGACTTCGGCGGCATCTCCATCATGAACCAACGCGCCTTGCCGTCGGGCCGCACGCTCGAATAACTGGCCACCTCGGCCTTGGTCATGTAAGGCTCATCCACCAACTTGATCCGCCGCACCCACTTGATGTTGTGAACCCCTGAGAAGCCAGGGATCACCATGCGCAAAGGAAAGCCATTCTCGGGACGCAGCGGCTCACCGTTCTGGCCATACGCGATGATCGTGTCGTCCATGGCTTTTTCGAGCGGGATGCTCTTCGAGTGCTTGCCGGAGTCATCGCCCTCGGCCAATATCCAACTTGCCCCGCGCTGCACACCGACTTCACTGAGTAATGTCGAGAGCAGCACCCCGGTCCACTCGGCGCAACTGGTGCGCCCGTGTCCCTGCGCCGTCTTGCCACCCTTCAGAGAAGCAGCGCTGTTGTCATTGCATTCAAGGAAATGCACGCGTGTGACCGCTGGCAGGCGCTTCAACTCGTCCATGGTCCAGATCATCGGCTTGTCCACCAGGCCATGAATCATCAGGCGATGCGCGGCGGGATCAATCTCCGGCAGGTTGTAATGCGTATTCATGAAGTGCAGTTCGTTCGGCGTGATGACGCCGACCATATCCTGCAACGGCGTGTAGCCGGGCGTCTCGGGCGGCATGGTGCGCGCCATCTTCACGAACTTCGACGGCGCACTGCGCCCCGTGAAGGCATTCCGCCGCTCCGGCGCCATCCCGACTGCATCCTGTCCCTGCCCGCGTGCCGTGGTGACCGCTCCAGCCGCCACACCCGCCAGCGCCACTGTGTTTACCAAGGAGTCCTTGATAAACTTCCTGCGCCCGCGCTTCTTCTCGTCCATGAAAGCCTCCTGCATTGTCGAAAACTCAACTAAATATGTCGGCTCCGTTTTGACACAACCCCGGCTCCCTGTCAAGAGAGGAGTCATCTGGGTGGTATCTCCGTTTGCGTCAGCGCCGCCGGCCTGGCGGCTCCGGAAGCCGGCAGGATGCCGGCGCTACCAGAAGACGCCAGACTGCGCCACCCCTGTCCCTACAAGCAAAATCGGCGGACCGCCGATAGGACAGTCCGCCGAAGGATAGTGAATTGGATGCTATTGGCTTGTTTACTTCACGCCGGCGAATATCTCCGGCACGTAAAAGGTCATCACGCCGTTGACTGTTTTGTCTGACACGATGACGGACTTGTTCTTGACGTCAATGGCCACGCCGCGCGTGTCGCTGAGCAACCCGCCGGGACCACCCACGGCCCAGCGCGGGGGAACATCTCCGTTATCAAAGACGCTCCAGACGCCGACGTAATCTTCTTTCTCGTAGCGGCCGCCGGGGCGCACCGCGCCGAAGATCATGCCGGAGTCGGGATGCGAGGTTAGCAGCCCCACTTCCTTGGCGTCCTTGTGGGTGATGACGCGCAGCGGCTTCTCCTCGCCTGATGCCAGCCGTCGGTAGATCTTCAAGCCGTCACCTGACGCGGCGATCAGGAAATCATGTACGGGATCGATGGTAAGACGTCCGCCATCCACCGGGCTCTCTTTGCTGCCCAGAATGCGTATGGGCGCCGAGTCGCCATTGGTGTCGCGCGAAAAGACCAGCACGCGGTCGCCCTGCGGGACGAAAATTTCGCCGTGAATCCAGTCGAGCGCCAGTGCCTGCGGGTTCTGGAGCTGCGTGCTGGGGCCGAATATCTTTCTCACGGGTGCGACGTTGCCGTTGGCTCCGCCAGCAAAAGTAAGAATCGAAAAAGCGAAAAACTGCGGGATCAGAATTTCATCCCGGACTGGATCGTAGGCCATGTCATGAATCGTGCGCGTGAACTGAGTGTTCTGTCCTGCAATGGCGCGCATCGGTTTTGCTCCACCATTCGCCACACGGGCGAAAGCCGCAACCTGCGGATGAGCAACTCAGTTGGCCACCAGCACTTGGTCGCGCTTGGAGTCAAAGGCCACGGTATGCGGATTGCCCAGCATGGGCGAGCCGGCGTCGACGGGGCCGCTGCGGATGATGCGCTTCGGCACGGCGTCGCCGCTGGCGTCAAACGGGTACACCGTCGCCGAGTGGCTGCCGAAGTTGGCCACCCACAGCTCGTTGTTCTTCAGGTCCACGAACACTCCCGTGGGATTCTTGATGAATGACTTCGGTCCCTGGATCACGCGGATCGGCGCAACGTCGCCGTTGGCGGTGATGGGGAATACGGAGATGTTGTGGCCCGTATCATTGGCGACGAATATCTCGCCGCGCTCCGGGTGTACGGCCACGGCGGTGGGCCAGTCGAGGCCGGTCTTGGGTCCCTTGATTTCGCGGATGGGAACGGCGTTCCCCGAAGCGTCCTTCTTATAGACCGTAACGGAGGCGGGATGAAACATTCCCGACGCGGGATAGGTGCGGTTTCTGCCCACCGGGAAATCGCCGCGACGCGCACTGCGTCCGAAACCACCGCCGCCCTTGCCTTGTTCCCACTCCGGCCGGTTGTTGTTGGAACCCCAGTTGGTGATATAAAGCTCGCCGCGCTTAGTGTCGAGTCCGATGCCGTGCGGATCGGCGAGGCCGGTGTCCTTGCCCTGGATGACGCGCTTGATGAGCGCCTCCTCCTCGGCGTACTTCGGATAAACGACGACCGCGTGGTCATCCTGAATGGTCAGGAACAGTTCCTGCGTGTCCTCGTCCACCATGATGCCGGCGGTGGTGTGCGGCACGCCGAGCTTGCGCTTGGGCTTGATGTCGCCTTTCTGGTCGCGGCCAAACACCGGCATCCAGTTCATCGTGTCATTGTTGATGGAGTAGATATCGCCGTTGGCGGGATCCACGTACACGCCGCAGGCGTACTCGATGAACGTCTCTTCGCCGCCGATAATGCGCTTGGGCTCGCTCATCGCGGCTGTGGGCGGAGTGTTCTCCATGCGGTCATAAACCAAGATTGTGGAAATATTCTCTTCCGCAATAATCACTTCGTTGCGCGCCAAGTCCACGGTGATGCCGGCAAATCCGAAATGCGGGTCTTCAATATTTGAGACCGGCTGCCGCTTCTGCACCAGATCGCGCGCCGAGGCGCTGGGCCGGGGCGGAGCTCCTGCCACGCCGGGTGCTGCGCCCTGTAGCAGCGATGTCCGCATCATCATTTCGCTGCTGGTGGCGCTGGCAGGCGCGAATTCGCACATCGGTCCAGCCATCTCCGGCAGCTTCTCGAATGCGGTCATGCGCTCGCGTCCAAATTGTTGCGTTACCCGGGCTGATTGCAAGTTTTCTGTTCGCCCGGAAAAAATAATCCATCCCGCAAGAATTGCCAATAGCGCGCTGGCGACCGCCAGATTTCTGGCTGTATGAATGGGTCGTATGGGGGACATGCTCTACCTCCTCGGCACTCGATGAAATGACCAGTAGTGCATTGTGTTGCTTCGGCTGATCTCCGATGCTCACAAGAATAGCTTAAAATACGCCAGTCCGTGCAACCGTTCATTGGGAATAATCAAAAATCTGCAATGCGCCCGCGCCGCGTGCGCCGGGCGTTCAACGACTCATAAGACGCAATCACCGCGCCCGAGGGTTTCAGGTTCTGTTCGGCGGCGAAATCGGTGTGCAAAAAAACGATCCTGCCGTCGGAGATGGTCATGCGCGGGCGCAGCTCGCTAATGTCATCGGCGGGGATGGTCAGGAAGTCCTTGTCGAGCACCACAACATCGGCCAGCTTGCCCTTTTCGAGCGAGCCGATCTTGTCGGCGCGCAGAACGTATTCGGCCGCCCAACTGGTAACCATGCGCAGCGCCGTCGGCCGGTCCACGGCTTCCTGCACGCCCCAGGCCTTGCCCTGGCGATCCTTGCGGTTCACCATGATTTCGATGTCGCGAAAATCGTAGGTATCGCGGTCGGCCTCATAGACCACCTTCACTCCCGCCTTCAACATGCTGCCGATGGGAACGAGGAATTTATTGGCCATGTCCGGATTAAATGCGTCCGCCACACTGCTGCCGTTATCGATGTACTTCGGCGCACAACTCATCATCACCTTCAGCCGCGCCAGCCGGGGAAAGTCGCGCGGGTCCACATAGCGGCAGTGGTCAAACGCCCAGCCTTCCGTCGCCTTGGCGCCGGACTGCTTCTGCACCTGCTCGATCATGTCGAGCATGTTGCGCACCGAGCGGTCCCCGGCGACATGCGTGTTGGCGAAGCGCACGTTGGTCTTGGCGCTGGCGAAGACCCATTCGCGGAAGTAGCTCCCCTGGATCGACGCCGCGCGTCCCGCAGCGCCGCGAAACTCGGCGTCGGTGTGGCACTGGCCGGTAGGCCACCAATTGTCGATGAATTCGAGCTGGCCCTTGCGCTTCTGATTGGTGCAGGCGCGAGTCCCGCCGCCGTCGATGGCGGTGGGGCCGAGCGAGGTTACCCACATCATGTCGTCGCCGGTCCCGGCCACGCCGGAATATCTTTGCAAACCTTTTTCGATCTCCAGCTCCGGCAGATTGCCGAAGATGTCCTGCAAGCCGGCGCCGATGCGCAGCGTCAGTTCGCCGCGGCTGCGCAGCAGATCGAACACCGCCTTGCTGTAGGCGGGCAGGCGCGTTGAAACAGTGGTGATGCCGCCCGCTGCCTGCTCCTCAATGTAGCTCTTGTAAACCGGCGCGAGGTCCGCCGCCGCCGGGTATTGCAGATATTGCAGCATCAGGCGCGCCGCAGGCGGCTCGAGGTGCCCATCAGGTAGGCCCGCCTTGTTGATCCAGAAGCGCCCGTACTTCTTGATGAAGTCAGAGTGCTTGGCCCAGATGATGTTCATGGCCATGTCGTTCAGCAGGTAGCCGTTGAAATCCGGGATGGCGATATCCAGCGCCACGGGATTGTTGGGCGTAACCTTGGCCAGCTCCCAGCGGTCGAGAATGTCGTAGAGAATCTTGATCGTTTCGGCGGAGCCGTCGGCGTCAATGTTGTTGAAGTAAACCCACTCGCCGGGCTTGAATTTGTACTTCTCCATCGAGCCGCGAATCTGGTTGAGCACATCGTCCTTCGACTTCACGCCTTTCCAGTCAAGCGGAAAGACCTTCATTTTCTCCGGCCCCAGGTTGCTGCCGTAGGCGCCTTCCGCATAGTTGTGAATGTGCTGGTGAGTATTGATGAGGCCAGGGATTACGGTGCGACCCTTGACGTCAATTTTCTGCGTGGACGACCCGGCCAGTTGCAGGACATCGGCGTTCGTGCCCACGGCGAGAATTTTGTTGCCCGCGATGGCCAAGGCTTCCGCTGTCGAGAAGGTGGCGTCCACGGTGAGTATCTTGCCATTGTGGATGATGATATCGGGCGTTTGGGCGGTCGCCGTTTGCTCATACCATGCAAACATCGTGACCGCCATGATGGCGATCCAGAGAAATTTCGGTCGGGTATTTCGTTCCTCAGGCATGAATTCCTCCTTGATCGAACTTCGTCTATCAAAGCTCCGGCGACAGGAAGACGGTTTTCCCGCCTACCACGGTGATCAGCGGCTTGATGGTGTGAATCTGGTCCGCGGGAATGGCGAAGTAATCGCGGTCGATGATGATGAAGTCGCCCAGCTTGCCGGTCTCCAGCGACCCGATGTTTTTCTCGTTGAGCAACTGCTCGGCGGCCCAAATCGTCGCGGCCTTCATCAGCGTTACCTTGTCGACGGCCTCCTGCTTGTTGTAGATCATGCCGTTGTCGGGCATGGTGCGCGTGGCGAAGAACTCCATGAAGGCCCAGATGCTGCCGCGCCACTGCTCGGGGTGCTCCATGCTCTTCCACTCGGGGCCGAGGTCGGTCAAGTGCGCGTCGGTGTTGAAGGCGATCTTCGCGCCGGCTTTCACGAGGCTGTTCACCGGTGCGATCCAGTTCATGTATTGCTCGCCATAAGTTTTCAGGAACGCGCCGCCCTTGATTTCGCCTTGCACCTGATAACCATTGAAGCCGGGCATGAAGTTGTACTTAGCGAACTTCTCGATCTGATCGGGGCGGATCATGGGATTGTGCTCCGTGCCCAGGCGCAGCGCGCGA
The DNA here is from genome assembly GCA_009697505.1 of Bryobacterales bacterium. Classification (GTDB taxonomy): domain Bacteria; phylum Acidobacteriota; class Terriglobia; order Bryobacterales; family Bryobacteraceae; genus Palsa-187. The sequence goes on along the minus strand of SHUD01000018.1, from coordinate 10,739 downwards.
ACCTGTTCGAGAGTAATCTTGCCCTCGGCCATGGAGTCTTCGATCATCTTGAAGATGGCGTCGTAGGTTCCGTCGCTATAACCGTGCATGAAGCCCACGCGCAGGCCGTGCTGCAACGCGGATTTCGCGGTGATGTATCCGCCTTGCTTTTCCAGGTCGGGACGCTGCGCGCAGTCGGTGCGCAACTCAAAGCCGTACTGCGGACGCGGCCGGTCGGCGGGCGGCGCCTTCGCCGTGGTGCAGGTGATGCCCTCCTCCCAACCTTCATTCGCCGTGCCCGCGTTCCAAATATAGTCGTTTCCGATGCCGCGAAAATCGGGCATCTCTTTAATGAAGATGCGCGCGAAGAAATCCGTGATGGTCTGCTCGTTGTAACCCGGCCCGGCATCCAGCTTGCCCGTGCGAGCGTTCTCGGCCGCCAGCAACCGCAGATATTTGTCGATGGAGTTTTTGCCGATGCTGGGCGTGTAGCCCCAGCGCACCGGCAGCTCACCCTTCTCAAACAGGCGGCGATAGATGCGCGCGACGCCCACAGCACGGTCGTAGCGGTCACCGAACGTGCCAATGCCCTGCGCCGCGATACACTCGAGCAGCTCCATCTTGAGCAGGTCGTCCTGAACCTCCGGATGATCCTTGAGCAGAATCTCCCATAGCAACTGCGGAGCTTCCATCAGTCCCTGCGTCTGCTCTTCGCCAATGACTTTCACCCACTCCTGACGCGCGCGGGTGTTCTTTACATTGTTGCCGGTGCCGCCGCCGGTGAAGATGATGGTGGGATTGTTGGGCGCGATGGTGTCAAGAAACGCCGTGGTGAGCGGAGCGGCGATGCCGGCGCCGCCCACCCGATTGCGGGGAATCAGCGTGCCGACAATCTTGTTCGACTCTTCGAGCGAAGTGTTGGTTCCGGCATGGAGCCAGACGATGATCCAGCGGCTGGGGCCAAGCGCCTTGGCGCGCTCCAGCACCACGCGCTCGATGCCGCGCATCAGCGTGACGCCGTCATTGCCTTTCACTTGCACGGCTTTCAGTTCGGGGATGTTGTACTTCGCCGCAATTAAGTCGGCTTTCGCTCCCAGCCAATGCTGCACGCCCCACAGCGTGGGGTGCGTGTGCCCGTCGATCAGCGCGGGCAGAACGACGCGGCCCTTGGCGTCGATGATCTTGGTGGCGGGGCCGGCGAGAAAGCGAATATCGTCATTGCTGCCCAGCGCGAGGATGCGCGTGTTCTTGATGGCGAAGGCCTGCACCTGGGTGAGACCCGCGTCCATGGTATGGACCTTGCCGTTCACCACGATCAGGTCTGGATAGGCTTTCAGGAGTTCCAGCTTGCGCGCCAGGTCCGCCTGGCTCTGCGCCAGCGCGGAGACCGCAGCCAAGAGCACCGCCGCAGTGATTGCCGCAACATGCCGGACTCGAAATAGCTTCGTGCGGGGGGACTTGCGCATGAACTGTTCTGGTTGCATTTCTTCACTCCGCGATTTCACAAGACTTCACAATCATAGTCAGCTTAAATGATTGTCATCCTGAGCGTAGCGAAGGACCTGCTTTTGTCCGTGACTGAATGAAAAGCAGGTCCTTCGCTACGCTCAGGATGACACCAAAAAAAACTACCCGCCGCCTTCTCCGACCATCTGGTCTTCAATGCTGCGTACCGGGCGGCGCGCCTTCAGCTCCTTGAAGGTGCTGACAATCGCTCCCGCCGGCCGCAGGTTGTATTCATTGGCGAAGCTGGTGTTCACGAAAACCATTTTGCCGTTGAAGACGGTCAGCAGCGCCTGAATCTCGCTGACCTGCTCGTCGGGAATGGTCAGATAATCCTTGTCAATCACCACAATATCGGCCAGTTTGCCAACTTCCAGCGTGCCGATCTTCTCCGGCTTCAGCAGATACTCCGACGCCCAACTGGTAATCGTGCGCAGCGTCTCCTCTTTATTCAGCTTCTCCTGCGGACCATAGACCTTGCCGTTCTCTGCCTTGCGCGTCAGGAAGAGTTCAAGGTCCTCCCATGCATAAGTGTCGCGATCGGCTTCATAGACCACCCGCGCGCCCGCCTTGATCAGGCTCTTAGCGGGCACCACAAACGTGTTGGCCACCTGAGCGCCGTAGGAGTTCTCCGCGAATGGAGCCACATCCTGAATGTATTTCGGCGCGCAACTGAACATCACGCCGAGCCGCGCGGCGCGCGCGAAGTCCTTGGGATCGACCATCGTGCAATGGTCGAAGCCCCAGTTCTTGGTGGCGTCCTTGCCTTTCTGCGCTTGAATGCGCTCGACCATGCCCAGCAGGTTGGCCACCGAGCGGTCGCCGGCGACGTGATCGTTGGCCAGCCGCAGGTTGAAATTGGGCATGGCCATGATCCAGTCCGCGAAGTAATTGCCGGCGATGTTGGCGGGCCGCTTGCTGCCGCCGCGATACTCGTTGTCGGTGTGGCACTGGCCCACGGGGAACCAATCGTCGATGGCGCCAAACGCCTTGGTGCGTTTCTGATTGGTGCAGGCGCGCGTGCTGGCGCCATCCACCGAGGACGGCGAGACGGACGTTACCCAGTTCATATCCGTGCCACTGCCCATCATGTTGGCGAACTGCTTCAGTTCGCTCATGTCCTCGACGCTGCCGAAGAAGTCCCAGCCATGCCCGTAGCCCAGCCGAACAGGCTGCGTGCCAGCTTTCTCAAGCAGCTTATAGGCGTCCGTGCCGTTGACGCGCATCTTGGTGGAGATGGTGGTGTGCCCTTGCGCGCTCAACTCTTCCAGCCGGTTCAGCGTGCCCGGAGCCATCTCCTCCGGCGTCAGCGTGGGCGCGTAGAGATTCAGCATCAGGCGCGTGGCCGGCGGCTCCAGGTGCCCGTCGGGCTGGCCGCCGTTGTCGATCCAGAAGCGTCCATACTTCTTGATGAAGTTGCCGTGCTTGGCCCACAGAATCTCTATGGCCCGGCTGTTGACGAACATGGCATTCTCGTCGGGGACGCCCATGGTAAACATGGCCGGGTTATCCGGGACCACTTTGTCGAGATCGTAGCGGGTCATGTCGTCATAGAGAATCTTGGCGTGGGCCGTCTTGGCGCCGATGTCCCCGGTCAGCCCGGCAAAGGACAGTTGATTGGAAAACGCGATCCATTCGCCTTTGGGAATCTTGTAGCGCGCCATGATGGTGCGAATCTGGTTCAGCACATCTTCCTTGGTCTTCACGCCGCGCCAGTCGACCACGAAGTTACGCCGTTTTTCTACCGGCACGACCTTCATGCTGAAGTAGGGGCCGGGGCCGGTAATGTGCAGGTGCGTATCGATCAGCCCCGGAATCACGGTGCGGCCCTTCAAGTCGATCTTCTGCGTGTTAGGCCCGGCGGAGGCCAGCACGGCTTCGTTCGTCCCCACCGCTGAAATTTTGTTGCCGGTAACCGCCACCGCCTGCGCGATGGAGAAGCTCTTGTCCACGGTCAGCACCTTGCCGTTGTGCAGCACGATGTCGGCCTGCTGCGCCGCGACCTGAGGGACCATCCCTGTCGCCGCGATCAGCGTAAATATCGTCAACAGTGCCGCGCTAATGCTTGCCAGTATTCGATGCATCACGTACCTCCCTGAAACGCTAGTAATCCTCTGTTGATCCACCCCGTGAATCCCACAGAAACACTACCCGCCACGGGGTATATCACACCACTCTGGATGGAGTCAATTATTTCCGTGAAACTCGCAGCGTCCACCAACGGCGGGCGGCCACCACAGACCACACGGCCTCGACCATCCCAAACGGCCAAGCCCCTTGCCGAAACCCGTAGACAGAGCCCAGCAGGCAGGCTCCCGCGAAGGCCAAAACATACCATGGGCTGCGATTTTCAAGCGCGTAGGTAACCAACATCAACGTTACTGCGAACAAGCCGAATAAGCTCAAAGCGTCCAGATGCATTGATTCACTTCCCTGCTCCACAAGCACAATCCAATTGTTATCTATCCGCGTGGCTTGCGCCTTGCGGCGATTTACGATAGCTTCGATAGTTAAGGAGATGCCGCACGGCACCCACGATTTCATGCCCCCTATCCAGAATCAGACACAACGGAAGCCGCGACTGATACGATCAACTACGGTTATATGTGTCCGGCGCGACGACAAAATCGTCATGGCCGGCGATGGTCAGGTTACACTCGGCGACCACGTCATCAAGCATACCGCACGAAAGATTCGCCGTTTATATAACGAGCAGATTCTCGCCGGGTTCGCCGGGTCCACCGCCGACGCCTTCGCGCTGTTTTCGCGCTTTGAGACCAAGCTCGAGCAATTCAACGGTATTCTCAGCCGCGCCGCCGTGGAGCTCGCCAAGGATTGGCGCACGGATCGTGCGCTGCGTCATCTTGAAGCCCTGCTGCTGGTGGCCGACGCTAAAAATACCTTCCTGCTGAGCGGCCAGGGCGATATCATTGAACCGGACGACGGCATCGCCGCTATTGGCAGCGGTGGATCAGTGGCCTCCGCCGCAGCCAAGGCGTTGTTGGCCCATACTCAACTGCCGGCACGGCAGATTGCCGAAGAGGCCATGCACATTGCGGGCAGGGTCTGCATCTATACCAACGAAAACGTGACAATTGAAGAACTTTAACTATGAACTCCGATACCATTCCGACGAGCGACATTCCGCCGATCATGCCACCCGGCATCTCCGGCGAGTCCGGCCTTGAAGACAATCCCGGCACGGTGGTGGCGGACGTTTCGCTTGACGAGATGACGCCGCGCGAGATTGTCCGCGAACTCGATAAGTTCGTGGTGGGCCAGCACGCCGCCAAACGTGCTGTGGCCATCGCGCTGCGCAACCGGTTCCGCCGCCAGAAACTCACTCCGGAACTGGCCGAAGAGGTCATGCCCAAGAACATCATCATGATTGGGCCGACGGGCGTCGGCAAGACGGAGATCGCGCGCCGCCTCGCGCGGCTGGCCGGCTCGCCGTTCTTGAAAGTGGAAGCCTCCAAGTTCACGGAGGTCGGCTACGTGGGCCGCGATGTGGAGTCCATGATCCGCGACCTGGTGGAAATTTCCATTGACATGGTGCGCGAAGAAAAGCTCGACGAAGTGGGCGACAAAGCCGAGGCCAACGCCGAGGAGCGCGTGCTCGATCTGCTGCTGCCTCCCATCCCGGTTGAAACCACTGTAATTACTGCCACTGGCGAAACACCGCTTTCCGCCGATAGCGACAGCCATCTCCGCAGCCGCGAGAAACTGCGCCAGCAATTGCGCGACGGGAAGCTGGACGAACGCATGGTGGAGATTGATGTCCGCGAGCGCAACGTCCCGGCCTTCGAGATCATCACCAACGCTGGCATCGAAGAGATGGACATCAACATCAAGGACATGCTGCCGGGCTTCTTCGGCCAGAAGACCAAGAAGCGCAAGATGCGCGTGGATGAGGCCTTCGATTATTTGATTCAGGAAGAGGAATCGAAGCTGGTCGATATGGACCAGGTTACCCGCGTCGCTGTCGAGCGCGCCGAGCAGAGCGGCATCATCTTCGTCGATGAGATCGACAAGATCGCCGGTCGTGAGAGCGGGCACGGCCCGGACGTCTCACGCGAAGGCGTGCAGCGCGACATTCTGCCCATCGTGGAAGGCACCACCGTCAACACGCGTTACGGGATGATTCGCACCGATCACATCCTGTTCATCGCCGCCGGCGCGTTCCACGTCAGCAAGCCGTCTGATCTGATTCCCGAATTGCAGGGCCGCTTCCCCATTCGCGTCGAGCTGAACTCGCTTACGGTGCATGATTTTGTGCGCATCCTCACGGAGCCGAAGAGCGCGCTCATCAAGCAGTACATCGCCCTGCTCGATACCGAGGGGATCAAGCTGAAGTTCACCGACGAGTCGCTTCAGGAGATCGCACGGTTCGCCGCTCTGGTCAATGAACAGACCGAAAACATCGGCGCGCGCCGCCTGCACACGATCATGGAGCGCTTGCTCGACGAGCTTAGTTTCGAAGGACCGGACCTGGTCGAAAAGAATGTCGAAATCGATACGGCTTACGTGCAAAAGCAATTGGCCGAAATCGTGAAGAATCAGGACTTGAGCCGCTATATCCTGTAGGCATTTATTTTTGCTGTCATCCTGAGCGCAGCGAAGGATCTGCTGTCGGCTGCTGATCCGGAAACTCTTTTGCACAACACCTAAATTCCATTGGCATCCTCTTTGACGCGCAAAGCAAATCTGGTCGCCACTCCGCTTCTAACGTTGCTGCTGCTTACCATTGGCTGCGCGGTTCCCGGCGAGCCGATGCCCCCCCTGTTGGAGATTCCCGCACCCGTCTCCGGCCTCACCGCCCACCAGGAAGGCAGGGCAATCATGATCCGCTTCCCCGTTCCGCAGCTCACCACCGAGGGCACACGCCCTCGGCGCATGGGGCGTATTGAACTGCTGGTTGTCTACACTTCCCCAAGCGAACCTCAGCCGAATATTGCTGCGCAAGGCACACTCATGCACACGTGGACCGCGCCGGAGATTCCCCAAGGGACCATGGAAATCGGCCATCGGATTGAGCTGGGCCGGGAACACATCACCAAACGTGCCTGGCTGGCGGTGCGTACAAAAAACAATCGCGCTGTAGACGCCGGCTTGTCCAACGTGATTGCCATTGATGTCGTCAGCCTGCCAGGTGTGCCTGCTGACCTCTCCGCCACCGTGACGGAAAGAGCGGTGGAGTTGACTTGGAGTCCATCTCTGTATTCCGAGTTCGGCGTGCCCAGCGCCGGCAACGTTGAGTATGAAATTTTCCGCAGCGGACGGAGTTTGCAAGGCCCACCGGAAAGCATCGGGAAGTCCCACTCCACTTCCTACTCAGACCGCGAAATCATCTTTGGCCAAGGCTACCAATATTCCGTGCGTGCTGTCGTGCCATCAGATGTTTCGATCGCGGTAACTGCCCTCTCCACTCCTATTGAAGCCATCGCGCTTGATCGCTTCGCGCCCGCCGCTCCGACCAACTTGCGTGCCATCGCAGTTACCGGTGCGGTGGAACTTGCGTGGACTCCAAACGCGGAGACCGATCTGGCGGGTTACAATGTGTATCGTGAGCAGTTGGACGCTGGATCAACTACGCCGCGCCGCAAGCTCAACGCAGAATTGCTGGATATCTCTCTATCCCGAGACGAAAGCGCGGAGTTGCATCGCGTCTATCGTTACACGGTTACCGCCGTGGACGCTGCCGGCAATGAAGGTCCGGCATCAAACGAGGAGATCGTCGAGACCGAATGAGCGAGCATCGTTCCCCCGGATGGCAGTGGGCTGCTGGTGTATTCACACTAGCCCTGATCGCCGCAGTGAGTCTCTGGCTGCGGAGCAGGCGCAAAAAATCGCCCCAGGAAAAAGAACGCCTCCGCCGAATCGCGGTTCACTCTCGCGGACGGCTGGCAGATGCCGAGTTGCTCGATGGACCGGAAAGCTCCCCGGCCGGCAATCTTCTCTATTACTCCTACCGCGCGTCGGGCGTAAAATATACCGCCGCGCAGGATGTCTCCAGCCTGAACCAGCTGATCCGCCCGGAGCACTGCCGTCCCGGCAACACCGCCAGCGTGAAATACGACCCCAGGGTGCCCTCTAACTCCATCGTGATCTGTGAGCATTGGAGCGGTTTACGCCCCTCCCGTCAAGGCGGTATCGAGCGAGTCCGCTGAATTGATCCCGATCTCTGTAGAGCACCTGAAATGAAGCGGCTCTTTCCACCGGAGCCAATGACGTTTACAATACCAGCTTATGCCTCAAGACCTTCCAGAAAAACTCACCAAAAAACTAAATGAGTTGCGCAGCCGCAACGCTGCCGCCGAGGCGGGCGGAGGAGCGGAACGTCGCGAGCGCCAGCACCAGGAAGGCAAGCTCTCCGCACGCGAGCGCGTGGAACGGTTGCTCGACGAAGGCAGCTTCGAGGAGTTTGACCGCCTCGTTACGCATCGCTGCGACGACTTCGGCATGGAAGCCCAACGCGTCCCCGGCGATGGCGTGGTCTGCGGGCACGGGCGCATCGACGACCGCACCGTGTTCGTCTTCGCGCAGGACTTCACCGTCTTCGGCGGCTCCATGTCGGAAGCCAACGCCGCCAAAATCTGTAAGGTGATGGATCGCGCCATGGAAGTCGGCGCGCCGGTCATCGGACTGAATGACTCGGGCGGCGCTCGCATTCAGGAGGGCGTAGTCTCGCTTGCCGGTTACGCCGACATCTTCCTGCGCAACACGCTGGCTAGCGGCGCCGTCCCGCAGATATCCGCCATCATGGGGCCATGCGCAGGAGGGGCCGTCTACTCGCCCGCCATCACCGACTTCATTGTCATGGTGGAAAATTCGAGCTACATGTTCATCACCGGGCCGGACGTGATTAAGACCGTAACTCATGAGGAAGTCACTAAGGACGAACTCGGCGGCCCGCGCACGCATAATTCCATCAGCGGCGTGGCCCACTTCACCTCGCGCGATGACGCCGATTGCCTGGCGCTGATCCGCGAGCTGCTGTCCTTCCTGCCCTCCAACTGCATGGACGACCCGCCGCGCAAGGCCACCAGCGACCCAGCCGATCGCGAAGACGCCTCGCTCGATACGCTGATCCCCGCCGAGCCGGATCAGCCCTACGATATCCGTGAAGTGATCAAGCGCGTGGTGGACAACGGTTACTTCTTCGAGGTGCAGGAACTTTTCGCGCAGAACATCGTGGTGGGTTTCGCGCGTCTCGCCGGACAATCAGTGGGCATCGTCGCGAATCAACCGGCGGTGCTGGCGGGCACTCTCGACATCAACGCCTCGGTGAAAGGCGCGCGCTTCGTGCGCTTCTGTGATTGCTTCAACATCCCGCTCATCACCTTTGAGGACGTCCCCGGCTTCCTGCCCGGCACGCAGCAGGAGTACGGCGGCATCATCAAGCACGGCGCGAAATTGCTCTACGCCTTCGCCGAAGCCACCGTGCCAAAGATCACCGTCATCACCCGCAAGGCCTACGGCGGCGCCTACTGCGTGATGGCCTCGAAGCACCTCCGCACCGACGTGAACTACGCCTACCCCACCGCCGAGATCGCCGTGATGGGCGCCGAGGGCGCAGTGAACATTCTCTATCGCCGCGAACTGGCCGCCGCCACAGACGCAGCGACAGCGCGTAAAGAGAAGAAGGACGAGTTCGAGAGCCGCTTCGCCAATCCCTACATCGCCGCCGAGCGTGGCTACGTGGACGAAGTGATCGAGCCGCGCCACACCCGCCGCAAGCTGATAGCCTCGCTCCGCATGTTGGCCAACAAGCGCACGTCGCTGCCACCCAAGAAGCACGGCAACATCCCGCTTTAGATTACTTCCCGCCCGCGTCCACGTCGTGAATGAAGCTGGTCAGACCACCGAAGTAGGTTTTCTGATCGTCGTACATGGCCATGTGGCTGCCATTCGGGCAAAGCAGAAATCGCGCGCCCGGAATAGCTTTGGACATCGCTTCCATGTAGGCTGGGTCCATGGTGTCGTGCTTCGCACCAATGACAAGAGTGGGCACGGCAATCTTGCCCAGGTCGTTCATGCGGTCCCACTTTCCCAGCTTGCCGCTGGCGCCCATTTCGCTGGGACCTTGCATGGGGATGTAAATCTTCTTATTCAGTCTGGCGAACGCACGGTTGACCGGGTCCGGCCACTCGGCGGCTGGCATGCGCAGGATGTGCTGTTCGTAGAAATTCGGAATGAGCAATTCCATGTACTTGGGATTCTCATAGTCCTTTGCCGCTTCGTACCTGAGCACTTCCTTCAGCACCGCAGGGTCCATGGCTGGCATGAGCGTATTCTTCGCGTACTCGTTGTACGCCGGAAAGCTGGCCATCATGTTGGAGATCACCAGCCCCTTCAGGCTCTGCTGATACTTGAGTGCGTACTCCATGGCCAGAACCCCGCCCCAGGAATGCCCGAGCAGATAGAAATTGCTCCTATCCAGCTTGAGCGCCTGGCGCACTTGCTCGACTTCCTCCACGAAGCGAGGCAAGTCCCATAGCGAAGGGTCGCCGGGTTGATCGCTAAATGCCGAGCCGAGCTGGTCGTAGTAGTAGTACTCGATGCCGGCACTGGGGAAGTAGCTGTCGAACGCCTCAAAGTATTCGTGGGTGGCGCCAGGCCCGCCGTGCAGCAGAAGCACTTTGATGCGAGGGTTATTGCCGACTCGCTTGGTCCACACGCGGAAATCACCCTTTGGCGTCTGGATGGAGATCATCTTCACGCCACCGGTCAGCAAATCATCGCGGTTGGAGTAATCTAGATAGCTTGAGGTCTGGGCAGGTTCTGGAGCAGGGCCTTGGCTGCAGGCCACCAGGAGCAGTGCGGTTGCGACCAGCGAAAGTATGCGGTTCATGGCAATCCTCCAAAGAAGTCACGGGCGGACAGTCAGGCTCTCCGCAGCCACGTGTGATTTTAGCCGGAATTGAGGGATCAGCAAAAGAATGTTCAAGAAAATCCTGATTGCCAACCGAGGGGAGATCGCGGTGCGCGTGATGCGCGCTTGCCGCGAGATGGGCATTAACAGCGTGGCAGTGTACTCGGAGGTGGACCGCCGCGCGCTGCATGTGCTGAAGGCGGATGAGGCTTACGCCATTGGGCCATCGCCGGCGGCGGAGAGCTATCTGCGCATTGACAAGATACTTGATGCGGCGCGCCGGGCCGGGGCCGACGCCATTCATCCGGGGTATGGATTTCTCTCTGAGAATGCGGAGTTCGCGGGAGCCTGCGAGCAGGCGGGCATCACGCTGATCGGGCCCAGC